>CAYSEV010000010.1:0-646 GCA_964430295.1 uncultured Gammaproteobacteria bacterium | reverse complement strand
GCGTATTTTTTTCATAATATGTTAGAAAATGTTTACGTAAAGTATACAACAACATATTAAAAAACACAATCATGCATTTTTAGCTTTAAACTATGGGGTAAAGACGGATATGGAAATGTTGGAATAACATAACATGCAATCAAAACACCGCAGCATACTGAAGAGAAACATCGATGTATTATGCTAAACGTTATCATTCAATCAATATATAAAATAATATATAATACTATATCAATATGAGCATAACTGAAGTTGACACAGCGCCAGTTGTTTCAGAATATCGTATGCATATACGTGAAACTGATTGGAGACCGGATGTTCACATGCCAATTCCATTTAGCACAAATAATCTGCTTATGGCTGGATTATATGTTCGTGGGGCGGATCTGACGACAATTGCAGAAATACTTGGATACTCGCCATTATATGCAAGAAGGCTTTTTCATGATGTCCGGTTTATTCAATCCATACCACACAAAATAGTATTAGCGGAAGGATTTCTACCCGAATCCACTGCACAGGCAGCTCTGTGGATGTATAAACATAAATTTTTACCGCCGATTCCACAATCTGAAGAACCACAGCATGGAAAACTGTTTTCAGAAACACAGATACATGTTATGGAAACATTCATGGCAGGATATAC
>CAYSEV010000009.1:0-38723 GCA_964430295.1 uncultured Gammaproteobacteria bacterium | reverse complement strand
ATTGAAGCTGGTCATCGGGCAGTATCATACCATATTCATCATAGCATCCCTGCTTACCGTTTTATAGCGATCAGAAGTCAGTAGGAGTTGTATGAAATTTAAAATCCGAGAGATTCTTTCACGAGAATCATTGAAATACGCTCTGGGTTTACTTCCTTGTTAATAATTAACAGCTTGGAAACAAAGCTTCCGGGAACTCCATACGCTTTTCGTGCTCGCTCACTTTCCTGTGGTAATACATAATCATATATTCTCTTCATAGCATCATCTAGTGTTTTAACAATTTTTTGAACACCAACCACGAACACAACATGCGAAGACCCGTAAACGTATCCAGCTAACTGGCTTCCAGTATTGGAAGCAATAACGATTTGCCCGGATTCTGTAACAGCATGAACACTTCCTATAGCATAATCAGCGGTTGCACCCATTTGCTGCATTTGTTTTCCATGTGTTGCACGATCCAGTGAATAAAGCTTTGGTTTCACTCCTTCATATTCTCCGGTTGAATTAATAAGTGGTTCAATACCCGCTTCTTCAAGCGTCTTTGATGTCATTGTCATCACTTCTGATTTTTTAGGAATCAATTCCATTACTTTTGCTTTAGCTTCTTCTTTTGTTGCAACAACAACGGCTGTAATGCCATGTTCTTTGAGTGCCGTTATAGTTTTTTCTATGACTTCATCTGAAGCAATTGTGTTCCATTGTGACATATCGTACTCCTTTATATAAAATCAAAATTTAGTTATAATTACTATATATTAATCTATATACTATATATTGTATAGTACTTACAAAAAGTAAAGTATGAAACAAACAAACAAAGCATGTGTATCACACACACTCAAAATTATCGGAAGGAAGTGGACAGCACTCCTCTTGCGTGAGCTCTGCGAGAACACGAGACGATTTGGAGAATTACAACGAGCGCTTACAGGGATAAGTCCCAGAACACTCTCACTTCGACTTCAACAACTTGAGAAGGATGGTATTTTGACGAAAAAAGTTTTTGCGGAAGTACCTCTTCATGTAGAATACTCACTTACTCCTAAAGGAGCTTCCCTTCGAAAAATTATCGAACAGATGCATGCATGGGGCGAAACGTATACAGAGTAGTCTGAATACTTATATAGTTCCAATACCAGCTATAACATCATTTTTTGATGCCCGTAACCCAGTTTTTACCCACAATATTATGCCATCTTTTTTGGCATTAATAGACTGAGTGATTGTGCCATCAAGTGAAGTTACGACACCTATGTTCTCACCTTTTTTGATGTGAATAGATGGTTTTAAGGAATCGTTTAAATGCCATATCCCATCAGAACGAATTTGATATTCGATTACATTGCTAAAAATATGCTTCTCTCTATGTTTGTGTTCTTCCGATATCATCCCCATACATTCCATAACAGAGTGAACACAGTCTATATGCAACTTTGATGACGCAACATCATTAGTCCCCCCTGCACCAGATTCTATAAGTGTATAGGCACAATTATGCTTCGCTAGGACTCGAATCATATCAAACGATTCTGTAAACGCCGCATATTGAACGTTAAACTTATTCAAGACGCTTAAGACTTTTGTGTCTATGGATGAATCCAATGATTTCCAACCCCATGCAAATGGCGTTAGTTCTTCAGTTAATGCACCTCCATGTAAATCCAACCAAAAATCTGACTTTTGTGCGTATTCGGTGTATAACCAATGTCTCAGTTTTTCGGAAGACGATCCTTCTGAATTTCCAGGGAAAATATACTTAGGAAACTTATTATCAAGAGGGTTTTTACTCATTTCCGCTTCAAATCCTGGTATATTTACAATTGGGATAATATGTAACACCCCTGAGAGCGTCCGTTGAGAGAATTCCTCAATAAGAGTATATGCAGCTGCAATACCAGCGTATTCATCGCCATCATTCCCCGCTGTTATAAGTAGTGTTGGACCATTAGAGGTTCCTCTAAGCGTAGCGATAGGTATACGAATTTCAGCATCACCAATCATCACTGGCGTTAAACTAATTACTGATTTTTTCTTCTTATTAAATAACATATCTGTAACCCAAGGCCAATGATATACTGAGCAGTAGTGTAATGCAATTATGGACACAACTCATCAACACGTAGACCAATCAGCTTTACAACGGACAGTGCATGATTTTTTTGAAGATGCAGATGAAATATTGTATCTCGTATCTGACGCCATACAGAAAATACATATCTTTAAGACTAAATTGAAACGATTCACAAGCCATCTATTCCCCGAGACGGTCAACCGCCTCGAATCAGAATCAGACATTCTCATAGGTATGTATACATCTATAAATGAATCAATACGTCAACAGATGTATAGGGTAAAAACGGAACCAACAGTGACTACTCTGCACAGTGCATACGAACACATCGAAACCGCGAGAGAACAAATACGAACCCACCAATTACAACTCGGAGCACTCCTAACATGTACAGAGTGGCAATCACCATCATATGCTCATACACTTAAAAGTCAGGCGGGAATAGCAGAAGGAACAATCGAAGCTACAATAAACGACTATAAACGGGATAGACATAATGAAGAAATTGCGTATGAAAAAGCATTTAAGCGGCAATATATTGATGGACTTATCACCTTCCCTGTTAACGTATACGCAACGACAAGTGGTATGGCTGCCTTCAGCACAATTCTTTCCTATCTTGTCTGTGAAGGAAAACTTAAGGGGACAGTATTAATAGGATCATCAATTTACTTTGAATGTAAAATACTGCTTACACAATTGCCGAATATAGAACTTATTGAAGTGGATGAATCAGATGCAGATACTGTTTTAAAACTCATTGATAAGCATCAACCATCCGTCGTTGTGTTTGACAGTATTGCCAATATGCCTTCTGTTGCCGTCGTAAATCTCGATCGTATCGTTTCTCATCTGGTCACTCACAGCAAAAAACGGACAATTCTTGTTGTAGACAATACATGCAGATCTATATACTTTCAGCCAATTCCTCATATTCTTGGAAAATTCGGAAACGTATCGCTTATTGTATTTGAAAGTTTGAATAAATATCATCAATTCGGTATGGATAGAGTAACAGGCGGCATTATATGGTGTTACGGTGGAGATACCGGTAAAATCTCAAATTATCGAGTTCACACAGGTACTAATATTCCTGATATTGCAGCTGCAACGCTTCCAACACCAAACAGAAAACTACTGACAAAGAAACTTCAAAGGCACGGACGAAATGCAACATATATGGCACAAGCCATACATGCTTGGATCGCTTCGCATCCGACACAGGCAATCACTACCATAGTATATCCACAGCTTCCTAACCACCCATCTTACTCCTTTACCAAGACCTTTTCCTTTTCGGGATCATTTATTACACTTAAATTTAGTGAAAAATACTCTACAATTCCATCTTATAAGCGATTTATCCGATTTGTTCTTACTAAAGCGGCAAAAAGAAATATATCTCTTATAGCCGGAACAAGTTTCGGCCTCCATACAACGCGTATATACCTTACAGCAATCCGAAGCGAACCAACAACTCCATTTGTACGAATTTCAGTTGGGACAGAGCATTTTAGCGCCATGCAATCAATCGTTGAAATTCTTATACAAGCCATATCACAATTTAAGTAAAATTAACTGCCCCATTTGCATCATTTGGACGTATGGTATCGTACGGAAAAAATATATCCTGTAACAAAATGGGTATATACAACAATAATAAAACAATGTAATTTAGAATTAGTACTGATTCCCTATTTGTCAGTTTTTTGTCTGTATGGAACAAAATTCACGGATCATGAACGATACCGTGCCTTTAGGCGTTGCTTCCGATGGCACATCAACCTTTCTCTATCATACGATAGACGAAAACGAGAAATTTTTTCAGGCAGATATAAGTAAAGATGGTTTTTATTTTGAACCTCGATCGAGTGCCGCCAAAATAGTTGATGAAAAACGCCGCAACGTAAACCCGCACAAGTCACTCGATTTCCGAGTTTCACACGTTGGAGATCGCTATATACTCTTATTCAAATATATAAAAGAAAAATATGCGAGTACATATGTAGCGACATCAAAAGATCTTCTTCGATTTCAACGGCTGGGAAAAGCCACAAATATAAAAGAGACTGGCATCATAGTGAGTGATTTTGAATACCAGGGTGGATTTGTCATGTATACAGGAGAAAAAGAAATATCTGTAGCGACTTCAAATGATCTTGTTTCCTGGAATCTTGATGCAGAACCAGTTCTCTCTTCACACAAAGACTTTTTCGGTGAATATCCTGTTCACGTGGCACATGCATCCGTCGCAAAAGATGGGATTTTAGTCTTGTATTATGTGACCAAGGAAAAATCAGTTGCTATTCAAGCGGCATTGTTCGATAAGGAAAACCCACGTATGTTGCTAAAATCATACAATGAACCTATCTGGGAGTCACCGAATCAGTGGACAGATAAAAATGCGGTGCCTGTTGGAATGTTGCTGTTCAATAACACATACGTATCGTACTGGATATCAGAAAAGGACGGATTATTTGCGATCTCTCATCCGCAATTTGCAAGTTTAGGGACATATCAGACAAATAAACCAGCATTTCTGCTAAATAAGCTTGCAAGTAATCCAATTATAAAACCAATCGTTGATCATTTTTGGGAATCAAGAGCGGTATTTAATCCAGGAGCCGTTGTAGCGGAAGGAAGAGTTCATATGCTCTATAGAGCAATCGGTAATGAGGATGTATCGGTACTTGGATATGCGTCAAGCGCAGATGGCATCAACTTTGACGAGCGACTCAGTGAACCGGCGTATATACCCACACAAAGTTTTGAAAGCAGTTCACCATACTCGGGCGGGAGCGCATATTCGCCGTTTGCATCCGGTGGAGGATGTTCAGGTGGATGTGAAGATCCTAGACTCACAAAAATTGGCGATAAAATTTATATGACCTATGTTGCGTATAATGGATGGAGTGAGCCTCGGGTTGCACTCTCATCCATTGATGTCAAAGATTTTGTTTCACATAATTGGAACTGGCAAAAGCCTGTTCTTATATCCAGACCGGGACAGGTAAATAAAAATGCCTGCCTTTTACCGGAAAAAATAAATGGTAAGTTTGTATTGTTTCACCGAATTTTTCCACATATCTTAGTCGACTATCTTGATGATCTGGATTTCGATGGTGAAACAAAATGGTTGGTAGGTCACGATAAGATTTCACCACGGAGGGGCTATTGGGACAGCAGAAAAGTCGGTGTAGGAGCAACACCGCTTGATACGCCACAAGGATGGCTTCTTATTTATCAGGCTGTCGGAGACCAAGACTCGGGTAGATATAAAATGGGAGCAATGCTACTTGATAAACAGAATCCTGCAAAAGTGTTGCACAGATCAGTGAAACCAATTCTTGAACCCACAGAATGGTACGAGAACGAAGGATTTAAAGCTGGTGTAGCATACCCGTGTGGAAGCGCTATTATGAATAACACCCTTCATGTTTATTATGGCGGAGCAGATATGGTGACATGTATAGCTACCGCCCCTCTGGATGATTTCATGGATCATCTCACTCACGATACTGCTACAACGTTAACGCCGCTTTCCGGTCAGCCAGTTATACATTAACTTGTTTCATGTCTTTTGCGCTTAGATATTCACATAATCCTATTCTGACAAAAGGAACTTCAGTGTGGGATAAACATGGCGCATTTAACGGATGTCCTATCCGGGCAAGGGATGGATACCACATGCTCTATAGAGCCCAATCTGAATCAATATCCATTGGACATAAAACCCTTGAAGTTTCAAGCATAGGCCATGCTATTAGCTATGATCGGATATCGTTTTTAAATAGAAGACAACTCATCCATCCTACAGAAAGCTGGGAAAAATTTGGATGCGAAGATCCCAGAGTAACATGCATAGATGGTATATGTTATATATCATATACAGCTATCTCGACATGGCCACCCACTGCTTCAGGAATTAGTGTTGGTATAGCCACTACGAAAGATTTTTTTACAATCGATCATAAATATCATGCAACACCATTTAATTCCAAAGCATTAACAATATTTCCTGAAAAAATTCAAGGGAAATATGCAGCACTCATCACAGCTAATTCAGATTTACCACCTTCCACAATTGGCATTGCATATGCGTCAGATATATCAGAATTTTGGAATCATCTATTCTGGGAAAAATGGTATAGAACTCTTGCAGACCATGAGGTTTCCCTCCTTCGATCAACACATGATCACGTTGAAATTGGAGCACCTCCTATTCGTATCAATGATGGATGGTTACTCATTTATAGTTATATAAAAAGCTATAATACATCGCATAAATTTTTTGGGATAGAGGCAGCACTCCTTTCTTATAACAACCCACAACAGATCATAAAAAGAACACGTGATCCGTTGTTATTTCCTGAATTGGAATATGAACGGATAGGAAACATTCCTAACGTTATTTTTCCTTCCGGTGCACTTATTCATAACGATGTAATTGGTATTTATTATGGCGCTGCTGATACAACAACCTGTCTTGCAACCTGTTCGTTATCTGAGCTTCTGGAAACTATGAAATAAGATTTATATGTTGCAGACAGCCTGTATTGGAAAATGGTCAGAAAATTTAATTTTCAAAGCCGTTTGTTCGATAATCGAACATTTTTTTGTAAATATATAATCAAATTGATGTCGGATTATTCCAACTCTGTGTGTAGCCAGTTTTTTCGGATGCATGGTAAATCCGGATTTTTTAAATAAACTGATTAATCTTTTTTTCCCTATAATGCTGGAAATATTAAAATCTCCTGATACGATAATGGAAGTTTTTACTTTAGTCAATTGCTCAAGCATTGTAGTAACCTGGGCGTATTTTGCAGCGTTTGTTGCTAACGCCACTATGTGTACATTCACGATTGTAATACGAGTCTTATGAATACATCCGGAAATCATAAGGTAACTTCTTGGTATAGTAGTTCTTAAAATTCTGCGTTCCATTGGATTAATACCAAACGTACGGATATTTGACGTAACATGTTTAAACATATCAGTACGGTATATTGTTAGTTCTCCGAATATTCGTTTTCTAAAGGTAAAACCTTCTGCATACACATATGAATAAGGAACCCTTCCAAGAAGTAAAATACATTCCTCTATTTTTTCTTTTGGGAACTCCTGCAGACAGATAATATCTGTTTTTGGCAACCTATTAAGCCAATCTATAATACGGTCTATTCGCTTACCGGTTTGAACGTTATACGAAAGTATCGTTATCTGTTTCATGATCTGTTATTATACTTGAATTATCGCACTATATCGAGCTTTCTCATTTTGAGATACAATTAATCAATGGATCAATCAATAGATGATTTTTCATACATGCTTCCTCCTGATAGGATTGCTCAATCTCCGGCTATCCCCCGTGAATCTGCCAAACTCATGATCGTACAGAGAAGTGACCGATGTATCTTACACTCACATATCGGTAATTTTCCAGAATATCTGACAAGGAATGACGTACTTGTAGTCAACAATACAAAGGTATTCAAAGCAAGATTGCATGGTACAACTCCAGACGGAACATCTGTTGAGATTTTCTTAGTTCGCCCCATCGAAGGAGGCATATGGGAAGCACTTGGAAAACCCGGGAAAAAGATTCATATAGGAGATCATATTAATATCACATCTGATTTTATTGCAGATATTATTTCTAAAACAGATTCAGGACTTTTACATGTGCAATTTAATATAGATCCAAATACAGTCATTGATAAAGCAAATACGTACGGAGAAATCCCAGTTCCACCATATATTAAGAAAATCCCTACAGACGGATCTTATCAAACCATCTATGCATCTCAGGTTGGATCAGTAGCAGCTCCAACTGCAGGTTTTCATCTTACAGAACAGATTATTACATCTATTAAACAAAAAGGAATTACTATTATAGAAGTAACACTTCATGTCGGCATTGGAACATTCATGCCGATAAAAACGTCAACACTTGAAACACACAACATGCACAGTGAATGGGTGCATATTTCAGAGCGGGCTGCAAAGGAACTCGCATTGGCAAAAGAACAAAAAAAACGAATAGTTGCGATTGGAACGACAACGGTACGGACACTGGAAGGCGTTGCGGCATTACATAACGGCCAAATTGTTTCATATACAGGTGACGTAAATCTGTTTATAAAACCAGGTTTCAGATTTCAGTGCGTAGATGCATTATTAACAAATTTTCATTTACCAAAATCAACACTTCTCGTTCTAGTTAGTGCACTTGCTTCCAAGGAATTAATTAAAAAAGCATATATACAAGCAGTTGAACACAACTACCGTTTCTATAGCTTTGGTGATGCGATGTTTATTATCTAATATTTTAGTCTTGCCTAAAAATATTAGATGTGTTAATATCTTTTCATGAGAAATAGTCTTGAAGAGATACACAGAAGTATTCCTATCCTCACGAATATATCCAAATGGAAAAAATTACTTGCATTTGCCGGCCCCGGATATCTTGTTGCTGTTGGATATATGGATCCCGGGAATTGGGCCACAGATTTAGCTGGTGGATCACAGTTCGGGTATACGCTATTAAGCGTGGTGCTTATCTCAGGTCTTATGGCGATGGTACTACAGCATCTGTCATTGAAACTCGGAATTGTGACAGGAAGGGATTTAGCGCAAGCTTGTCATGATCATTTTCCACCAACAATCAGGAAAATATTATGGATACTTGCTGAAGTTGCTATTACAGCATGCGATTTAGCAGAAGTCATAGGATCAGCTATCGCATTGAATTTACTTTTTTCTATTCCGGTGCTTTTGGGCGTAATTATTACAGCATTCGATACATTGCTGTTACTGTTACTGCAAAATAAAGGACTTCGATATCTTGAAGCATTTGTTATTTCACTTATTACTCTTATTGTAGTGAGTTTCGGCATAGAAATATTTCTTTCCCATCCGTCAGTAGGTGGAATTCTATGGGGATTTGTCCCTGCTGCAGAATTATTTACAAATAAAGAGATGCTTTATATTGCAATTGGAATTCTCGGAGCCACCGTCATGCCACATAACTTATATCTGCATTCCGCATTGGTTCAAAGCCGTGATTTTGGAGATACACATATACATAAAAAAGAAGCAATTACTTATGCGACTCTAGATTCAAATATTGCTCTTACATTGGCAACGTTAGTAAACGCGTCTATCTTAATCGTATCAGCAGCAACATTTTTTTCACGGGGTATGCATGGAATTGCAGAAATTCAGGACGCACATCGACTGCTTTCCCCTCTCCTTGGCACTGGGGCGGCAAGCATTCTATTTGCCCTGGCGCTGCTTGCTTCAGGACATAATTCGACCGTCACGGGAACACTTGCAGGACAGGTGGTGATGGAGGGGTTCGTGGATATACACCTAAAACCGTGGCAACGAAGACTTATCACAAGGCTGCTTGCCATTGTTCCTGCCATTGTAATTATATGGATGTATGGGACACATGGTCTCGCCCAGCTGTTGGTGTTTTCACAGGTAGTCTTAAGCATGCAATTACCCTTTGCCGTAATCCCTCTGGTATATTTTACCGGCGAAAAAAAATACATGGGAGCACATGTTAATTCAACCGTATTAAAGATAATAAGCTGGACTATTGCAGTAATAATCTCAGCGCTTAACATCTGGCTTATCACATCTGCCCTTAGCGGTATATAATACAAGCACTCATGAAATTAACGACACCAAACGAAGACTATCTCGAAAGGATTTCTGAACTGCTCGATGAAAAGGGATACGCGCGGGTTACTGATATTGCGGAACGGTTAAACGTAAAACCCGCATCTGTAACGATGATGCTTAAAAAACTTGAAACATCCGGGCATGTTATCCGCGAACATTACAGAGGTTTTTCCCTAACGGCAAAAGGCAAAACAGTTGGACACAACATAAAAAAAAGACATACAATTCTGTCTGAATTTCTAACATTACTTGGTCTAACTAAAAAAACGATTGAACATGATATCGAGGGCTTGGAGCATAGTGTCAGCAATGAGACATTGGATGCACTGGAAAAACATATAAAACTCCTAAGAAAATCCTCTAAAAAAAGATAACTTTACTTGTGCTGTATCTCACAATCGTGAGATACTAATACCTATGCAACCTATTTTTCGAATTATTTCTTTTACGAAGCAGTACGCACGATGGTATATATTTATGGCTTTGTTCGTAGTGGTAATATCCCTGTTATCCCTGGTTACCCCCTATTTAACAAAACTCATAGTTGATGCGATTGTCGCTTCTCAAAATGGAAAATCCTTTGATACTCAGTTTATTATCTCTGTGCTTACCATGATTATCATTGCCGATATTTCCATTACGACACTTACTGCATTCGGACAATGGATTGGAGACCTACTTGCAGTAAAATTGCAGACATTTTTATCAAAGGAATTTTATAAACATGTCTTGTCATTGCACATAGGATATTTTGATAACGAAATCACGGGAAAAATTGCAAATAAAATGTATCGAGGTATTACATCTATAACGGATTTCATTCAAAGTATGCTCAATAATTTTTTACCATTTTTTCTGACAGCGATTGTTACAATCGTTCTACTGTCATTTTACTCCCCTTTTATTGCCATCTTACTAACAGCGTTATTTCCGCTCTATATATTGATTTCTCATAACTCCAGTAAAGCCTGGATGGTGCATGAAGGAGAAAAAAACGCAATCATCGATCAAAGTCAGGGACGCGTATTTGAAAGTCTTGTAGGGATACGAGTAGTTAAATCATTCGCTGCCGAAGCGGCTGAATTAAAAGCTTTTTTATTAGCAAGAAAATCAGTTGAAGCAATTGGGAAGAAACAGACCAAGCAGTGGCATGCGTATGATTTCGCGAGAAGATTTGCATTAAACATTATATTGTTCGGTATTTTCAGTTACATTGTGTACTATACATACCATGGGAAATTTACTCTCGGAGAAATGACATTTCTTTTGCAACTTGTTCAACAAGCTCGATTCCCCTTATTTGCAATGTCATTTATTTTAGGACAAATTCAACAAGCATCGGCAGGATCTGCTGATTATTTTAATGTGCTGGAAACAAAAACCAATATTGTTGATGCATCTGATGCAGAAAAACTTTCTATTATAAAAACAAAAAATAATGGACCGCTTATAACATTTGAGCATGTTTCATTTGAATATGATGCAGGGAAAAAAGTTTTGAATGATATTTCATTTATTGTACATAAAGGAGAAAAATTCGCACTGGTTGGAGAATCAGGACAAGGGAAGTCCACAATTATAAATTTGTTGCTTCGATATTACGAACCACAACAAGGAACTATACGTGTCGGGAGATCAAATATCGCTTCCGTCACACAGACATCACTGCACGATCATATAGCGGTTGTATTTCAGGAATCACTCCTATTCTCCGGAACTATTATGGAAAATATACGATATGGGAAACCTGACGCAACGGACCAGGAAATTATTCAGGCGGCAAAGGCAGCAAACGCCCATGATTTTATCCTTGAATTATCCGATGGATATCAAAGTATGATTGGTGAACGAGGAGTAAAACTTTCAGGCGGTCAAAAACAACGAATCTCAATTGCGAGAGCTATGATAAAAAATGCTCCGATTATCATACTAGATGAAGCGACCAGTTCTCTTGATTCAAAATCCGAAATAGAAGTGCAAAAAGGTTTAAGTGAATTATTGAAGGGAAGGACTTCCATTATTATCGCCCATAGGCTATCAACAATTGCAAATGCGGATCACCTATTGGTTATCTCAGGAGGGACAGTCGGACAATATGGTACACATAAAGAGCTCCTTGAAGATAAAAAGGGACTCTATGCACAACTTGTTTCCTTACAGCAAAGTCTGCTGAAAGCACCGGATGAGGCAACCAAAGAAAAGCTTAAATCATTTGATTTAGTAGGATAACAATTATTCGGTCTCTTATGATTTCTTACTAAACTGTGATCGAATCACCAGAAGTGAAGCAAACAATATAAGTATTCCCCCAATACTCGCTTGCAAAGTTGGAATTTCTCCAAAAAATAGAAATGCAAAAAGTATCCCTATAATATTTTCAGTGAGCATAATCATACTACCCTCACCAGCTGAGAGCAGGTGAAATCCTTTTGTCATACAGTAATATGCGGCAAAATTATCCAGTCCGAACAGGATAGTTAAAAACCATGTCGTCATCGTTATAGCCCCGAGTCCTCCAGTAACATAGAACGAATGTTCCAATATAAATGAGAGTATACCAACGGTAAGAACGCCTACAGAGGTATTGGCAACTAAAATAAGCGAGGAATCATATTGACCCAGCTTCTTTCTCCCTATTACATATA
Organism: uncultured Gammaproteobacteria bacterium; assembly: GCA_964430295.1. Taxonomy (GTDB): domain Bacteria; phylum Patescibacteriota; class Microgenomatia; order UBA10105; family UBA927; genus CAYGFH01. Next base: position 26,309 of record CAYSEV010000009.1, on the reverse strand, counting down.
ATGATGATCCGAAAGCCGATATAAGAGCAAATATTGCCCCAATCCTCCATGTGATCATTGGCCCTGGGGTAAATAAGAAAAACAATGAGATCAATCCTACCATGGTTGCTATGATCATGGATTGAGATAGTTTTTCTTTTAAAAAGATATACCCCAGTACCGGTCCCAGAACTGTTGAACAATTAAATATAAAAAGCACAGTTCCAATTTGAGTATTTAAATTTGCAAATGTATAAAAAACATTCACCAACGCATAACCGAAAAGTGCAACGATAAACAGTAGAAACCTATCTTTCTTTCTAACTAAAAAGGTAGATTTGGACAATCGAAAAAAGATAATTGAGGCAATGCAAGCTATAATATATCGGAAAAAAACTTGCGTGATAGGAGGGATATTTCCTTTGCCAAGCGCTCTAATCAACACTGGCATAATACTATATAAGACTGTCGCAATTACTAGGTAGACACTTCCTTGAAGTTTTGTTTTCATACGTACTCTACACACAAGTGGGATAATTCGTATATAGTATAAAGTATCACCCATGAATACAACAATGAATTTTATTGTATTATTTTGTGCAACATTTATTTTTATCTATATGAGTGTTTGGTTTTTGATTGCTATAGCAATCAAAAGAAATGATGTTGCCGATATTGCATGGGGGGTCGGCTTTAGCACTCTATCTCTATTAGTGCCACACAATAACCAATTAAGTCAGGATCTTGTCATACGAATGTTTATTCTCATATGGGGCGTCAGATTAAGCTATCATATATATTCGAGAAATAAATCTAAGGAAGAAGATTATCGATATCGTATATGGAGGGAGACATGGGGAAAATGGTTTCTGCTACGTAGTTATCTACAGATTTTTATCTTACAGGGATTTTTTATGTTCCTGATATCATCTCCTCTCATGATTACAAGTACAGCTACCACATCACCTCATCCTGTGTCGTATTGGATAGGAATCTGTATATGGATTATCGGTTTTCTCTTTGAAGCGATTGGTGATTTACAGCTATCTGAATTTCTCCTGAAAAGAAAGCATAAAGGGAGTATTATGACGTATGGCCTATGGAAATACACACGGCATCCAAATTATTTTGGAGAAGTCACACAGTGGTGGGGTTTATTCATAATCGTAGTCACACAAACCAATGGTATATGGGCAATTATTTCGCCGATAACTATCACGATACTTATACTCGGCATATCTGGTATTCCAATGCTAGAAAAAAAATATGAAGGCAATAAAAATTTCGAAGAATATAAACGAACTACCAGTGCCTTCTTCCCTTGGTTTCCCAAGCAATAGACCAGCCTAGTGCACTGCACGAGCAATATAATATCCTGCCGTAGACACAATGGATGATAATAATACTCCCCACATGAGATCAACAATCGTCACTATAATTGGCCACTGTTTAAGCGTTGCCAGGTTCGTTAAATCATACGTAGCATATGTACACAGACCGTATAATGCACCTAACAAAATTGTTTTCATAACTGAGTCAGATTTATACCCGGGCAGCACTGCAAATACCAACATTCCGACTATATGTAACAAATAAAAAATAAGCGCAGCAGTCCAATTGGGAGAAGTGCTCATGATATATCCTAAATGCTTCGCGTAAAAATTTTTTGCAACCAATCCAAGCCAAACCAAATCAATTCCGAAAAATACAGCGAGGGTAAGAATATATAATTTTATAAAAAATACTTGCATACAAGCACAGTATACACTCAATATGATTAATGAACCATACCGGATAAACCATGAATTTGAGGTAATGGAGCATGTGTCCTGAGTATCCAATCATATAAGAAGGGCTGCTCTATAGTATAAATCGCGCAGTGCTTCGCGGTTTCAGCTACCGGCCAATCACTATGCAACATAAATTGCTCAATGACGCTATCTGGAGAAGAAATTGGAATAGGTAACGCAGCCAGATATCTCCAAATATCTCCTTCTTTTGACGGAGTAACCAACATAGTAAAAAGGCTAGGATTATATATTGCTTTCATAAATATTGACGATCTATTAGATTCAGCAAATGTAGCAGTTGGATTTGCCCAATATTCTTTTTTTAATGGTAACAACCTAGAAAGCCTAAGTGGAAGAATGATACAAGATTGGAGGATAGAATATGTCTCACCATCTTTTGTAAGTACAGATTCTAACTCTTTAATATCACGAACAATATTTTCGACCTGAACATGGATCTTTCTATTTGGAAATAGAAGAACTGATCCATCTGGCTTTGCAACAGATAATATTGCTGCATGAGTAGCAATTGGATACGATATATCTTCGGAACAAAAATTAACAGATTCTGACATATGAATGAGAAACATTAGTATATCCGATGAACAGGAAATATACCATATTTATCATAGATGAATAGTGTGAAGTATTCTATTTTATGGAAGCTATCATAAGATCCATTTCCAGAAGCGCTGTATCTGACGGTTGTTTAGAAGTTATATAGGATATGGTTCCATATGATGTGGGGCTAACATAGTTACCATCATTCAATTCGCATACAGTGTAACGATCAATGTTATCTTTAGCAATTCTCCGCCGGTACGTGTGTGTTATGCCAACGATATCTACACTACTGTGTAATTGATTACCTCTGTCCATTTCAAATGGGCAGATTTGTTTTTGTGTCGTCTGCTGAGAAATTTCTATAGTGTGTATATTATTTGAAAGTAATATAACTGGATAATTATTTTTATGATCGCGGGTAACTGTCCATCCCTGAGCTATAGCCATAGAAAATTGTACATACTGTTCATAATGGGGTATGAGTATCTTAGATTCCTCCACCTCAAGCTTCTCCGGTACATCAGGAATCGCTCCAGATTCGGAAGCTGAAAATATTGATACATTAGCTGGTGCTTCAGTTATAGAACGCGTCCGATTTTTGTGTAAGATAGATATCGTAATCAGCAAAAAGCCAATACTCACTACAAGAAATACACCAACAACACGCTTTATATGAAGCGACATATTCCTTCCATGCACTCGATACATTATTTCAATGTTACCATCACATTTGTGGTTGAAAGCGTGAATGGTATGGACCCTTTATCTACTATTCTTGTTTGTGTGTCATTTATAGATACTGTCGTTGACGTTGCTACATTTTTCTTTACAGCTGTAAAAAATAATGATCCCAGTTGCATAGTTCCTGCTGCAATCGGCGCCGCTTCTGCCTGCGGTATCAATTTTATTTCAACAGTTCCTGTTTCGTTGGCTTTTGCCATGGGAGTAAACGAAAGCTGATACCCCTGCTTCCCGACTAACACAATATCTTTGGTTAACTGTAAGACGGCTGGATCAAACGAAACTACTACTGTCCCCTCCTTTATTGGGTTATCTGCGGTTATCCAAATCTGAAATGGCTTATCAGGTGGCATTTGTGTATTTTGAGGAAACAGCGTCACTTTTGCTTTTCCGACAGCTGCCTGAGTTGATGTATTTGTTGGAGTTTGAAGCATGGACTGTCCCACAATAACACCCACAGCAAGTAGTGATAAAAATGTTAATTTCCATACAGTTTCTGTCCTTGTGACCGGACCAAACATTCGTCTATACCAAGGTGCCGGGACTATAAAAGTTTCTGTTACAGGAACAAGTTGAACAGTAGGCGAGCCTGAACCAGCAGTAGATTGTTGCGCAGGAACAGGGTTACTTGGGTGTTGTGCAATATCATCCATATAGTCAGTCTACTATGAATTTCTTTTCATTGTAAAGGTGGGCGTATATAGTTATCTATGTTGTTGCAGATAACCTATACAATTATATTTTTTCTGTATTGATACTCCACTCATATATCGAATCATTCCGTATATTGGTCTATTGAACCATGGTCTATCATGCACTCCACCTATAGACCATGCTATTCCAGCATATCCGTTTGGATCTCTCCCATCTAATGAATATAAATCATTCAGATATATGGCTATATCCATAGCCTTTTGAGAATTTTTTGTCCATTCAAGTATTTTCTTTGCCCAATACATTCTCATGTATCCGTTCATCTTTCCCATACGTACAAGCTCACGTTGCGCTGCATTCCATAAAGGATCATGAGTTTGAGCGTTTTCAAATTCTCTGAGCGTATAGGTGTAGATTCTTGTATCTATTTCATGCGCCGTAAGAGAGGCAATAGCCCATTTTGGAAATGAAGTAATCGAATTATATTCTTCTGTATACCAGCAAAAATTATCAGAAAGTTCTTTGCGAATAATTAATTCTTCAAGGAAAGAAGCAGAATGTGTTGTTGAGGGGTCATCGTGATGAACTAGAAGTGCAACGCGCTGACTTGAAAGCTGTCCAAAATGAAGATATGGGCTTAGTCCAGATTGTACTGATGATGAAATATTATTTTTTTGTTTCTCATAATATAAAAGTTTTTCTCTTATAAACATTTTAGCTGCATATAGAGCATTCGAAGAGCCGGATTTGATCCAATCCATTTTTTTAATATCGCGGCGATACTTTATCTGTTTTCGTACATTCGCCCAATCCGTCATCGGATGCAAATGGGATATATTGTTCTGATGTAAAACATCAGGAAATTCTACTAAAAACTCTTCTAATTTTTTGCGTATTTTTGGTCGGATTGTGTATGCTGCGTATTCTCTGTGATCAGAAGCTTCCCATACAGGAACAATATTATGAGCATCAACTTCTATAAACGGAATCTCTAAAGACTGAGAAATATTGCGCTTCCATTTTCTACTCCATAAAAGGGGATTCATGTCACATACAAGAGCTCCTGCGTTCTCCGTTTTGATACATCTAAGGACTTCTTTTTCAGGATCTCCTATGCGGCAGATGAATGGAATATTGTATGTACGAGCTATCTGTTCAGCTTCGTTCAATCCTTCAAACATAAAATCTATGAGTCGTTCCGTTGCATGTTCGAATGATTGACGGATACAAAACAGAATAACGACATATGTATGATGTTCTCGCGCAAGTTGCTGTGCATACAGAAGCGCCCAGTTGTCATGAATACGCTGATCTCTACTCATCCAATAGATAATTGGGCCCGAGGAATATACCAAATTATTAATCGTTCTGATTCGTCGCTTATCCACACCAATCATGAGTTAATTAAGAATAACAATTGATGCATTAAGTATTCCTGCAAAAGTAACCCAGCAAATATACGGTATAAGAATCTTTCCTGCAATAGTTTGTATACGATTAAATTGTTGAATAGTAATATATATAGATATCCACAATCCCAATAAAATAATAAATGCTATACCAGGCAAATGCAGGCCAAAAAAAACGATAGACCATAAGGTATTCAAAATTAACTGAAGTGCAAACCATGCAATAGCTGTATCTGTAGTTCGCTGTTTTTTCTTTAATACCACTAAATACAACGCATACCCCATCGCTGTGTATAGAACGGTCCACACTGGACCAAATACCCAATTTGGAGGATTAAAAAAAGGTTTTTGAAGATGCGCATACCAGGTAGGAATTGAATCAAAGGTAAAGGCAGACCCAACAAACGCTGCCGCATAGCAGACAAGAAGCGAAGACAAGAGTATCATATATGCTTTCTTCATATATCTATTGTATACCATCGTATTTTTTTATGTTTACCCATATAATAGCCTGATATGTTATCAAAGCGAATATCATACGTCTTCGGTATAATAATTGTAATTTATATGTGGCTTCTTGCTGCACCAGCATCTCTGGCTCATGCAGCTGTGGTTATCAATGAGATATACCCAAAACCGACCGATGAACAATCCGAATGGATAGAACTATACAATGCAGGGAATGAGAGCGTGTCACTTAATCTATGGAAACTTGAAAATACAGACGGTGAAAAAAAATCCTTTATCATTAACGCAAGCGCCATCATTCAGCCAAAAGGATTTTTGTTGTTTCCTAAATCCCAGACAGGAATATCTATGCGCAATGAAGGAGACACAATTCGACTCATCGACCAAAATAACACAACGGTTGATACTCAAACGTTTCAGGGCATACTCGGATATAACACATCAATGGGCAGAACTGTAGATGGTGCAGGCGCATGGGCGACATGTACCACTGCTACTCCAGAAGCAAAAAATGCTTGTCCGGAACCTTCAGCCACGCCATCGCCAATTACTATAGAGACACCTGCTGCAACGGCAACGGCCATTCCATCACCAGTACCAACAATTCCTCAAGATTCGCCGACTCCCATAGTAGAAGTTGTTGTCGTTACTCATATCCCTACGCCCACACCAACATCTTCAGAAACCATGACAGTTGTTATACCAAAAACAATTGGCATCCAAGTTTTAATTGTTGCAGTTTCTTGGATACTACTCGCTGTGATTGCCTTGATTAATACAAAGAAGAAAAAGAAGCATATATCTGGGCACTCACATCATACGAATCAAGAGCCATAAATATATCGACACTTCATCAATCAACGAATGTTAATGCAATACCCGTTCTATTCGCTCTCCCGGTTCTTCCGATTCTATGAATATAATCCTCATATGATTCTGGCTGATCATAGTTTATTACATGTGTAACATTATCGATATCCAAACCACGAGATGCAATATCAGTTGCCAGTAATACCTGAATTTTATTTTGCCTAAAATCGTCAATAGCACGTTGCCTTTGAGTTTGACGCTTATTTCCATGAATCGCTGCTACAGAAACACCTCGTGAATGAAGAGCTCTCTGAAGTTTATCCATACCAAATTTAGTGCGACCAAATACTAATACCTTATCAAACCCTTCTGCGCGAAGCAGTTCATCAAGAACATCCAATTTAGCTCTGCCATTTAGCTTAATCACATCCTGATCAACATTGTCAGATGCCGAAATTTTAGCCACCGAAATAATTTCAGGATTTGTCAAAAACTGTTGCATGATACTGCGGGCAGCATCAGGCATAGTTGCAGAAAAAAATAACGATTGCCGAATTTGTGGAAGCCGTGAAGTGATGTAGGTGACATCATTGATAAACCCCATATCAAGCATTCTATCAACTTCATCCAATACGATTGTTTTAAATCCTGAAAAGGATAATACTCGCTGCCTCTCAAGATCTTTTAGCCTACCAGGAGTACCAATTATGACATGAGGCGTTCTTCGGATTTGTTGAATCTGATGAAACATACTTACGCCACCAATACAAAGCGTTGCCAAAAGCTTCATGCCATGTGCGAATTCATAAAATTCATCCTGTATTTGTACAGCAAGTTCACGGGTTGGCGCTATAATCAATGCACGATTCGTTGGGTCAATAAGCAGATGCTGAATAATGGGTAATAAAAAGGCAGCAGTTTTTCCTGTCCCTGTTGAAGCAAGCCCAACAACATCACGCCCTTCCAAAAGTGCAGGGATAGCCCTGTCCTGTATAGGCGTCGGATGAACATAACCGCGTTCTTGTATTGATAATTTAAGTGATGGAGAAAATGCAAAATCAGCAAACGAATGCGTTGGTGTATAGGCAACTTCTTGTTGAGGTACGGATTTTTTTACAAAAAGCCGTGGGTCTATTGTCTTTGGAATACGGCCGCTTCGTGGTCGAAACGTATTTCCCCGAGTTCTAAAGCTAGATGGTTTTCTTTGAGACTGTCTAAACATATATATGAAACTAAATTAACCTAATACGCCTGCCTAAGTGAAATACGAACGAGTGAATAAGAAGAAAAGATACAATATATAAAAAGATCGGGGTACCTTTATCTTTAACAAATTCAATGAACTTTTTAAATCCCTAAGCAGATGTATTAGGTCAATCTGCTATCTGATTCAGAGTGTATCATAAACCTGTTTGTCTGTCAATATACTATAGGTTCATATATGTTGCTGCGCTTATTTAAAATTTTTAACGATATCTGGATACGTTGCCTTAAAAGAATCCGAAAACGTACACTTCATGCAATCTGGAACCCAATACTGGATTACTCCATTTGTTTTTCCAATTACAAATCCTGAATTTCCTCCGTTTTTGAATATCGCTGTGGCAAGATATGGGTACTGCTCTTTACTCTCTTTGGTATTTTGAGCGATAGCCAAACTTACCAAATATCCTTCTCCATACTCATCCGCATAATAATCCAAAAATGGATTAATGACCTTCAACTGTAATTCAGATTTATCTGTAAATTCACCCGATAGAGGTGGTTCGAAAACTACAACTGCAGTATGTGGGGGTTTTTTCGGTTGTATTGCCTGAGTACTCGTCGCGACTGGCATGGTGATAGAAGCACTTGGCTTTGTTGGAGCAGTTGTCTCTGTAACCTGTTCCATAGAAGATACCTGGGATGGCATTACTGACTGTTGAGACTTCAGATAAAAATATCCTGCCGCAAACGAAGCGCCTAGGGCAGCAATAGCTAAAACAACTACTAAAGCTCCCTGTCCTCTACGTTGTTCCATACTATTATCCTTCCCACGGTGTCATTAGCTGGAAATAATTTCCATCAGGATCTGCAAATGTTGCAATCATCATGCCACCACCCATATCATAGGGTTCTTTGATTACCGTTGCACCGAGGTTTTTTATGCGATCAAATTCTTCTCGTATTTCTTTTGTTTCAAAATTCATAATGATCCGTTGGGGTTCTTTAGCAGATCCATGAATTTCAGAATGCGCTCCAATTGAAAAGAACGTGTTTCCTACCTTCCACCCATGCCAGTCTCCTTCCACCATATCGGCTTTTCTGCCAAATATGTTTTCATAAAACTGAGCCATTTCCTGGGATTTAGATGTCCCGACCATCATTGAGTTGAGATTTAACATATGTTTGTATTGTAGATTACAAATATAACAATTGCAACGAACTTTCTTTATAGATGCGTTTCTACATTTTTGTAGAAAAGCACACAGGGGACTTCAGTGTTTCCCTCTTCTCTCCATTCCCACTCATGCTGAATATCAGGAGTGAAACCTCGTGACTCATAAAAACCAAACACATCATGGGAAGGATTTTTTTCTTTTTTATACGCATGATTAACATCAAGAGCTTCTCCTATAAATACGCAGTTAATTTTTTTTGCCATAACTTCAATCGCATCAAGAAGCATTGAATCAATAGTCATGTCCCCACTATAGTTTTGTGTTGTAGTAAATTGCTGTATAAATAGCATTCTGCCGTTTAACGGAACGCCCTGAGCAACATATGATGCTGGCAGATTTCCTTGTTCTACTACTTCAAATGTTGCAAATCCGTATACTGTATCGTCACAAACAACTGCTATAGCGCGATCCGGAGTTATACGAATAAATTCATCCAGAGCCGGCTTACTGATAGCACGTTCACCATACCATGATGCATCAATTTCTGCTGCCTGCTTCGTATCAGTTGCTCGAAGATAACGAATTGCTAATTCCATACAATAAGTATAGCAAAAGTATTATGAGGATTGTGCAATCTCTTCTATAGTTCGCTTGGTCGTAACTGAAATATCATGATCTTTAGCATCATACCCTTCCTGTATATATTCATCTTTATGCTTTATTAAGAGCCATGAGTTTTTTGGGCCAAATCCATATGTTTTAACCAATGCAAATGAACCTTTAAGTTTTTCCCCATGAAGATAAAATTTTATTTCACCTTTTTTAACGCCTTCACTCATCACTCGCTGCCCTTCTTCATACTCTTTTACTTCCTGACGTACGCCTTTTTCTATTTCAATTTCAGGTATGTATGTTCCTTCATCCCAAATCATAACAGGACCTGCGCCGTATTTACCTTCAGGAATGATACCTTCAAAGTGTCTATATTCCATATCATGATCTGTCGTTTCCATAGCGAGTCGTTTAACTGTGGGATCCAATGTGGGGCCTTTCGGTATTGCCCATGAGGGCATAACACCTCCAATTTCCAGACGGAAATCATAATGCGGTCGAACTGTCATGTGTCTATGGATAACGAATACTGGTTCTTTATGTGCTGTATGCTTTTTTGTTTGATGTATCATAGATTTTTTCTAAATCGTTTTGTATTTCTCTCTTGTGCTTTTTTCATTTCGACTTCCCGATTCCGGTATGGTCCAGAAAAAGTAAGTGACTGAATAAGTTTGGTGATATCTTTGGCCACTTTTTCTACAGTACTATTAAATACAGCTTCATTTACGTTTGAAGGAGCACTGCATCCGGAAACTTTCTTCACAAATTGAAGTGAAGCTGCGTAAACTTCCTCGGGTGTGGCAGGCGGATCGAAATGCGCCAGTGTTTTTATATTGCGACACATATGTGTATGGTATCACACAAAAAAATTTAATCATCTACTATTCAGTTTAGTAGACAAGTCACTGCTCTGTTTTGCCATGCGTTCAAATTCCTGTATAGACGCTTCTTCCGCTTTTGTAAGCCAGACATTTGACTGCATCTTTGCAGATATGTTGGTTGCGATAGAGCGTTCTCTATATAACAAATCCAGTAACGTTTGAATATCACCCTGATTCATAGAACTGTCTTTTTTTGCCCGTTCCCAACTGGGAATAACCTCAGTCAAATTATCCCGAGCATCCATCCAACTTTTTACGACGGATATCGTATAATTCGGAGGTTTGTATCCTGCAAAATGTTGCACTATAACCTGAGCAGGGCATCCGTTAATTATACCTTCTACTTCTGAAATACCTATTTCCTGATACTCAGACTCTAGGAGAAATTTTTTTGTGTTGGGAAACTCAAACTGGTTCTCCAACAATTCATCTGCTTCGTAATATCCAAGCCGTGGAGCTTCCCCATACACAATATTGTAGTAATTAGCATCGTCCATTGCACGAGTCATAGTATATCCGCTTCGCGTTGCTTCAAACGAAAAATCGTTATATTTCATTATGACTTCCCCACGTTTTTTTGCAGACAATTCGAGTTTTGGCTGATACTTCAACGGCTGTACATTCGCTTCTTTTCTTTTTTCATTTAGTAGTGAAAGATATGTTTGTATATGCAGTTTTATTTTTGAGGACTCTTCAAAATCCTTTTTGGTATCACGCCAATACTGATCGAGCATGCTTTTTTGTTTTTCCAGAGGTAATACATGATTGATATCAGAAAGAGGAATAAATCCGATTTCCCGTGAATCCCCACTCCCTTTACGATTGTCTCCCATAACAAACACATTTCCTTCAGGCACTGTAGCCTTCTCACAATCTTTTAGAAAATCTTCACCAAACGTAGACCGGGCCTTTGCAGTATAAGGTTCAGGCAATGGAATGCTATTTAGATACACAATCCCACTGCGAAGTTCAATACTATCTCCTGCTATAGCTATGACACGTTTTACCCACCCGGATTCAGTTCCATATAACTCTTTTGAGAGTGCTTTTGTTCTGTCATTTATGAGGACAACGATATCGCCGCGACCTATGGTATGACCGAAATACCGTCTGCCAAAAAGGACAAGCCCATTCGGATATGGAAGCATACCGGGAGTCGCGACTACCTCATCAGCTTGCTCTTTACTTGTTTTTCCTTGCCCTTTCGGAAAGGTCGGAAACATAGATCCTGTTCCTACAATTTGAATTTTATCCAGTGAAAAGCCCAATTGCTGTCGAATAGTCGCACCTATCAGAAAAAAGAAAAACACAGAGACGGGAAATAGCACGAAAAGTAAAACGATCCGTTTTAATACTGGGATAACCCAATTCATCTGTAGAGTCCGCGTGTTTTTTTTGCTCACTCCTATATTATACGGCGCGAAGCTCTAAGAGACCAAAAGTCTATTCATTTAACCGTATATTCTGGTATAATAAGCATCTGTCATCTTAGATCCCCTGTGGCGCAATGGTAGCGCGGCATCCTGTTAAGATGAAGGTTCGTGGTTCGAATCCACGCGGGGGAGCAAATATATATTTTTCGCTTTATCTTCCATCTTTTATGTGATATATAGCACAGTATGCACACATTAAACCCCTGGATAAATTTCAATGGTAATGCTTTTGAAGCGTTTACATTTTATAAATCCGTTTTTGGTGGAGAGTTTGCGAAAATAATTCGCTTCAAGGATATCGAGACCAGTGAATTTCATGTTCTGGAACATGAAAAAGAAAAAATTATGTATATTGCACTCCCTATTGGGAGCAACATATTGGTTGCCAATGATGTTCCTGAAGTTATGGGCAAAGTAAATGAGCGGGAAAATCGAAGTAAAATTTTGGTACGAACAGACTCTAAAAGCGAAACAGACAGATTATGTTCACGACTTTCTTCCGGAGGAGAAGTAGAAGGAGCACCGGGAGACAGCCCATGGGGTTCATATGCAGGCATGTTCCGAGATAAATACGGGATTGAATGGATCATTGAATATTCCTCTAGCACATAATACATATTCCCCTATACGCTGATTTGAATTGAATGAGCAAATATTTGATATACTTACCACATGGCCCAACATATTTCCGGAGGAGTTGTACATGAAGTTCCTGAAGATTTGTATAAAGCGTTGACAGCTGATTTAAAAACTCAAAAACTGTGGGAAAACCTTACACCACTTGCTCGCAATGAATGGATTTGCTGGACGATCTCATCTAAACAACAAAAAACCAGAGATGAACATGTCAAAAGAGTTGTTTTTGAACTTAACGAAGGGATACGTCGTCCATGTTGTTGGATTGGCTGCATTCATCGAAAAGACAAGCCAATAAGTCCTTCTGTTCAATACATACTTAAGAACCGGTGACATATTATAAATGTATTGTGTTGCATTACATCGTTAGCATGATGATATTCTCAATTTTTTAAACGAAATAATAAGATAAATCTCCACATACTGTGTTATAGAGAGTAAAAAGGTATAAGCATCTCAAAAAAGAAAATAAAAAGTAATAATTAGTGGGTTAGAATTCAATTCACTCATCTCATAGCCAATTTCTCTAGTCTATCGATATATGCGTATTTCCAAAACATGAGGGCATGATTGCCTATTAACAGTTTTGCAAAAAACTTGAGGAGATTATTTTTAATTTCAACTTCATTCCGATAGTGTATATTTGTGCTTCCTGATACTTCTTCCATCAAAAACTGTTCATGTTCTAATGCGAGAGTAGATGTGTTAATTGATGTAAACCCTTTGTCAGGAAACACTTCCGTTTCCATAAGAACATGAAATGGAATACCAAAGGTTTTTGATACTGCTTCTATTGTCATATGATTTCCATTCTTTGTAGTTATTTTCATTGAGTGCGCAACCAGAGGGAAATATTTAGGGGCATTTTCAAAATCCGTTACAATTTCATATACATGATGTATCGGTGCGTGTATAAGCCATGTGCCTTCAAGCAATATAGTTTTCATGTATTCATAGATCGTTACTTTTGTGATCTACTTTTATATACACACCAGGTTTTACTCCTGCGATTGCCGGTAAAACATGATTCAGTACTTGTTCTGCCGTCATACGGAAGTACCTCCTTTTTGCAGATATTTTTACCCACCCATCAGTATCTTTATAGTAGGTTTCCGTAAAATTCTTTGTCCCAAGATGTATTACATAACTCGTATTTTTTAGGTTCATGTATACCCTCTCATTACCCTATCGGTAATGTAAACGTAAACGTTGATCCGACAGCCGGTTCGCTTTTTTCTAACACAATATCTCCTCGCATAAGCTGTGCAAACTGTTTTGAGATGTATAATCCAAGTCCTGTACTCTTTGCAGATGATTGCTCACGCCCAGAACCTGTTTGCATGAACCTTGAGAATAACATGCTCTGCTGTTCTATCGGAATGCCACTGCCGGTATCAATGACCTTTGTTGCAAACATATTCTGATGCATTGTATGTGTAATAGTCAGTCCACCAATAATCGTATATTTCACACTGTTACTAATAATATTTGTCAGTACTTCTTTTGCCTTTGTTCTATCCCCTATGACATTTCTGGAGTCGATATCCCCCATCTCATGATGAATATACAGTTTCTTTTCACGAAACAGAGGCATTAGTTCCGCAATAATTTCATCGGTTAACGATACCATATCAAACGATGTCGTAACCAGTTGTATACGACCCATATCAAGTCGTGACATGTTTAATAGATCGTTCACTAGTGCTACGAGATGTGCGGATGTTTCATCCATTCGCCTCAAGTGTTCTGCAATTTTTTCAGGCGGGAGTGTCATAAACTTTTTCATCAATACCCCAACAGTCAATCGTATAACCGTTAAGGGAGTCCTCAGTTCGTGTGCAGCCTGGGAAAAAAATACCTTTTGATCGTTCTCTTTGTGCACTCGCTCACTTATATCTGTTAGTATCAGGATAACTCCAAATGAATTTTCAGAAGTAGATACAGGGATAAGGGAACCGCTCACAGCAATATCTCCTTTTTGCGAACTTAGTACAGTTCCATCAGGAATTGGAGTTCGAACACCTCCGAAAGCTGATTCAAATAAAGAGGTATTCGCTTTTCCGTGTATCATGAGGTGAATACCCTTTGTATAGTGCATCCCTATTGAAAATTCAGGAGAAAAAAATTGAGAGGCGTAGTGATTTATATAATTCACTATTCCTTTTTCATTTATATATACTATGCATTCATCCAAAGATGACATCAGCTGTCGGGCAAATTGTTCTTCTTTGTTTTTCTGGCGTATTTCTTCAAGCTCTCGTGTTACAGATGTAAGTGCAGCTGCCCGCGATTGAAGTTCCTTTTCATGCAACTCTTTTGCGCGTGTATGAGAAGTTCGTAATCTTCTATATAGAATAGTTACGACAATAAGACAACAGACAATAACGCATAATACGCCTATAAGTATTTCCACATATTCATGATATCAGATCTATCTCTATCTGTTTATGCGAATATATCTGGTACAATACCATGCATGATAGATGAATTTGCCCGCAGTCACAGTCTTCCTGCGTTTCGGGTGAGGCAGTTTTTAGAAGCAAAATATACACATGTTATCCCCTCTATTCAGGCTCTCACAGTATGGCCTAAAGCCCTTCGTGATGCGTACGAACAAGCGTACCCATGGATGAGTATTACACCAGTCCGCGAGTCTGTGTCTCCACAGGGAGACACAATCAAAATACTGTTCAAACTAAAAGATGGTATCACAATCGAAACGGTGCTCATGAAACATCAGGATGGAAGAAATACTGTCTGTATATCATGCCAATCCGGGTGTCCTGTTGCCTGCGCATTTTGTGCCACTGGAAAACTTGGACTACGGAGAAATTTAACATCGGATGAAATTACAGATCAGATACTCTATATTGCCAGAAATTTAAAAAACAAAGATCAGGTAATTTCAAACATTGTATTTATGGGTATGGGAGAACCAATGCTAAATCTGCAGGCTGTATCACGATCTATTTTTGAATTGACAGACCCCAATTATATGGCCATGGGAGACAGGAGGATTACGGTGTCATCTTCAGGATATGTACCCCAGTTGAGGAAATTCATAGATGCCGGATACAAAGGAAAACTTGCCATATCTCTTCATGCACCCAACCAAACGATCCGAGAAAAAATAATGCCAATTGCAAAAGTGTTTCCGTTTTCCGATGTGATTGCCATCGGAGATTATTATATAGAAAAAGTACGAAGACGACTGTCATACGAATACATATTAATCAAAGATATAAATGATTCACCGGATCATGCCAAAGAATTAGCAACAGTTCTTTCCGGCAAACTTGTTCATGTAAACCTTATTCCAAATAACCCTGTAATTGGAACAGGATTTGAAAAACCATCGATGAATGCTATGAAACGTTTTTCTCAAATTTTGACAGACCATGGAATTGCAAATACGCTGCGAGTCACAATGGGAGATGCAATAAGGGCTGCATGTGGTCAACTCGATGGTAAAGAATAACTACATAGTTATTTTCTAGTATGTCATCGATGTTATAATGCCAATCAGGCAACATATATGAAATATATTTTCTGGATATTTCTATCTATTATCTGCATCGGTATTGGAATTGTAGGAACCATGTATGTGTACATGCGCCTTACTCCCCCAGCACACGTAGAGCAGACAGTATCTCCAAACACAGAAGTTGTAACTCCTACACGTATGTTTGCTCTCGCTCCACCATCACAATCACTATCAGGAACGCTTATACATCAAACCGGATCTGTATTACATAAGACACGCGAAGCGGAAGACTATGTTAATGCCACACCAAGTGCCACTATCCTCGTCGGAGAATCTATAGCAACAGGTGACGATGGAACTGCTGTTATAGATATTCCAAATCTAAGCCGTGTCACAATGGGAAATAATGCTGAAATTTCTTTTGTAAATATATTCAAAGATAATAGCGTATATATACAAAAAACTGGAAAGATTCAGTATGAAATGCTGTCACAATACCCTATCGCTATTCGCGCACTGCATGCTCTGATTGAAGGCTCACAGTCAACAGTATCTATAAACATCATAGATACAGATATGGCAGTTATAGCGCAAAAAGGTGAAATAAAACTTGCAATTGTTGATACAGATAACAATACACATGTCTATACAATTCCAGAAGGAAAACGAGCAAATGTAGATGACGTCACACGAACTGTTGCAATTATTTCACCACGATAGTGAGAAAGTTTTTTTATACGCTTCCAGCGGTTTAAGAAGCGTATCGTCTTCATAACCAAGTGCCCATAGTGCAACCCCTCCCAATTCGTATTTTTTTGCTAAAGCAATTTTTTTACTCATGGAAGTTTCATCTTCATAATATATCTGATTATATACATCACCCTCTTTATAAATAAGATACGGTTCTTCTGAATATGGATCTATACCGGTTATACACTCTGTACAGGCACGAAGCTTTTCTGCAATACGACGAACACTTGCAGTCGATGATCCTCCTGGTATCGTCGCGGATTCGCTTGCTTCACTGATGGTTTCCCATTGATACCCGTATAGTGGAACACCGAGTAATATTTTTTCTTTTGGTAAGACTTTCAGTGCTTCCTCAACTGCGGTTTTCACATCATATTCAATTGTTTCTCCTGCTCCTCCGATAGGGGCTACTGCACCCGATGTCACAGATCCGGAATAGTGATAATCATAGGTCATCAGTACAATGCGGTCTGCCAGCTTACCAAGTTCAGCAGCATCGTATAATTTCGGACGGACAAGAGCGATAGGAATTAGATCGATTGTGAGTGTCCCTGCATGCGATGAAATGAGTATATCCTTAACGGTTTTTACAAATTCTGTAAATTTACCTCTATCACTTGCTGAAGCTTCCATGAATGTTTCTATATCTAAATTTAAATCAGTAAACTTTTTTTCTTTCATAATAGGCAACACATCACGCATCATCGTCTCTGCGTGTTTGACAGGATCTGTTAATAATTCGCGGATAACGACATCATCACCGCTGATAATGAGAAGCGAAGAACTCACATGTTTTGCTGAAAGATCAGATAACATAGCAGACAGTGAATCTCCCTTTAGTGTATTAAATCCCGGTTCAAGTTCCTGGGGATTTGTATGTGTCAAAATTGAACCGTCTTCTTTCAGCGCTAATCCAAAATATGTGAGATCTGTTATAAATCGCTCATACTGTTTGTCTGCCTTACCAAGCAACCAATATGGCAAAAAACCAATAATTTCAGGTCGTTTTACATGCAGTGACTGGATAGTAGAAAGTGGAGAAATCGTAGGTTCTACACTGCCGCCACGCAATATAAAAAGACATGCTAATGAGATACCAACACACAAACTAACGACAATAAAAATCCCCTTCTTCCACATGCTGACATTGTACCATGGTGATGTAGCATACGCTTTGATATACAATACACATCATGAATGACTTGCTATTTATTTTTGGGTTACCGGGAGCTGGAAAATCATATGTTGCGACGATTTTGAATAAATCTTTTGGATATGCGATACATAACGGTGATGAGGATTTACCCGAAACAATGAAAAAGGCACTCATTGAAAAGCAGGATATTACCGATGAAATGAGAAGCGAATTTACAAACGTAATGATACGGCATATTCAACAACTGATACGCAAACATCCCAAACTAGCTGTCCACCAGACACTCATAAAAGAGCATATGAGAAAAGCATTACAGAAAGCATTCCCAGGCGCCAGATTTATTTTTGTGGTATGCGATGAACAACTTCGAGAGAACAGATATCAAAAACGCGAATATTTTAATTTGGGGTTGGCGTATCTTCGCAAAATGAGTGCATTATTCGATCCGCCTGTTATACCTCATGACATACTACATAACAAAGCAGATGGGGATGAGCAAATCAAACGAGATCTTTCCTCATTACTCTAAGTAGTCTTTGAGCTTCTTTGATCGGGAAGGATGGCGAAGCTTACGAAGTGCTTTTGCCTCTATTTGTCGTATACGCTCACGAGTTACGCCAAATTGTGCTCCAACTTCTTCAAGTGTTCGTGGTCTTCCATCTTCCAAACCAAACCGTAGCACCAATACTTTTTTCTCACGGTCAGAAAGAGTCGTTAATACTTCTTCCATATGTTCTTTCAGAAGTTGTCTACTGGTTTGTTCATACGGTGTTGGACCTGGATCAGAGATAAAATCACCCAAATGACTATCTTCTTCGTCTCCGACAGGAGTTTCCAGAGATGTCGGTTCCTGAGATACTTTCATGATCTCGCGAACTTTCATAACATCAACTTCCATTACTTTTGCAATTTCCTCGGGTGTCGGTTCACGACCCAAATCCTGCATAAGCCGACGGCTCGCTCGAACGAATCGATTGATTGTTTCAACCATATGTACAGGAATACGAATAGTTCTCGCCTGGTCTGCTATAGCACGGGTAATCGCTTGCCTAATCCACCATGTGGCATAGGTTGAAAATTTATATCCTTTTCGCCAGTCATATTTTTCTACAGCACGAATAAGCCCCTGATTGCCTTCCTGAATAAGATCCAATAAAGACATTCCGCGACCAATATATTTTTTTGCAATGGATACTACCAAACGAAGGTTTGACTCAATAAGCTTTTTCTTTGCTTTTCGATCACCCTTTTCATATTTTTTTGCAAGGGAAATTTCATCAGCAAATGTCAAAAGTGGAATCCGTCCGATTTCTTTCAAATACATGCGCACAGGATCAGATACGCCTTCAGTAGCAGATTTTACGAGTGCTTCAATTTCTTTTTCCAGCTCTACAATACTTTTTGAAGATTCTTTATCACCTTCCTGGGTGGTTGTTTCAAAAACATCAATGCCTTCTTGTATCAGATTATTGCACAATTCATCAAGTTCTTTGATGTGTTCTTCTGGTTTGGGGAAAAGGAATAAAATATCTTCCTGGGTAACAAATCCGTTCTCTTTACCTTCACGAATAAGATCAGCAACAGTAGCAAGATTTTTTTGTTTAGCCATATGATTTCCGTAAGCGTCTGCCAGCGATTCGAAAAGAAAAGCATATACTTCCCAATCGTGTCCTGACAATCCGCCTCGCTTTAATGTGCGAAGTATATCAGATTTAGATTTGATTTTCCAGATCCTTTAATTGCAATGTTACAGATCGAAGCTTTGACTGTACCTCTTCAGCTTCAGTGGGAGAGAGTGTGTCTGATGATCCGCGGCGTGTCAGATCCTGAATTTGTCTATGTAAAATGACTCGCTTAAATTCACGAAGCGTTCTATTCCATTCTTCCATAAACGCATTTGGGCTATCAAGTAACTCTTCTACATCCCACAGAAACGCTTCATCCAACGTCGGTAGTAATTCTTTTGGCAGTGAATCGGCAAAATCTTTTATTAAAAATACTTTAGGAGTTTCGGGACCTTCATCATCAGGTGTTAAAAATGCAAGCAAATGGTCGATAATTTTACAGACAGCGGGATGTGAAAATTCAGGCAAATATCCTGATTCCTGCAGTTCTTCGAAGAGATCTGCTGTTTTGCCTTGAAGAAGTAGCGCTAATATATATACTTCCAATTTTTCTGTTCGAGACGACATCGTATCCTGTACAGAAGCGTGTTCATTTGTCTGTGTCGGGGTAAATGTTACCGTCCCCCGAGACATACGTCGCATAGTTTCAATAAGCGCATCCTCCGATGTTTTAAGGAGAGCAGACGTTTTTCCTATATAATGATTTTGTACAACCGGGTTATCTATTTTTGCAATAACGGGAAGGAGTTCATCACTTATTTTTTTCTTTCCATACGCAGTTGCCACATCAAAACGCTTGAGTGCAGATGATAAAAAGTAATCATAAATGGGAACAGCATTTTCAATTGCTTTTTTTAACAGCCCAGGAGATTCCCGTGCGGCTTCATCGGGATCTTTTCCCATAGGAAGTGTCACAACGCGCATATCCATGCCGGCATGATCCGCTATTTCAATACCCCGTCGGGAGGCGGCATCTCCTGCCATATCGCTATCGAGCGCAAAGACAATTCGCTCTGTGAATCTCTTCAACAGCCTGACATGACCTTCAGTTAATGCAGATCCTTTGATAGCCACGGCATTTCCTATACCAGATTGGAACGAAGAAATCACATCCAATTCCCCTTCCATGACAATCGCTTCATTTGCTTTTTGAATAGATCCCTTAGTTACGTCCAGTCCGTAGAGAACATTGCTTTTTATATATACAGGTGTTTCTGATGTGTTTATATATTTTGCATCTTTTACATCTCCTTCAAGAATACGCCCGGCAAATCCCACAACATTTCCTCTATGATCTTTGAGTGTAAACATGACCCTTCCTCGAAAACGATCATAATATCGGGCGCCTCTTCTGTCTTCGCGAGAGCTTCGAATCACAAGCCCTGCCTTTTCCAGCAGTTCATCTTCATACCCTTTTTTTCGTAAAAATCTATACAACCCTTCCCAGCTGTTAGGACTGTAACCCAATGAAAATGTTTTTATTGATTTATCAGAGATCTCACGTCCTTTTAAATATTCCAGTCCTCGTTTACCAAGTGCATGTTGTGTCAAAATATAGTGAAAGTACTCGCTCGCTAAATGGTTTGCTTCAAAAATTTTTTGTTTAAGTCCAGAGTCTTTTGAATCGGAGTACTTTCTTGTCAGCTTCACACCTGCTGTGTTTGCCAGATCTTCAAGCGCCTCAGCGAAATCTATATGATGGTACTCCATGACAAAATCAAATATCGTTCCCCCTTTTTGACATCCAAAGCAATGGAAAATCTGACGATCAGGAGATACAACAAACGATGGAGATTTTTCTCCATGAAATGGACACAGGCCCTTAAAATTTCGTCCTGCTTTTTTCAGTTTTACGTGTTTGCCGATTATATCGACGATGTTCAGTCTCGATTTGATATCATCTATATCTGTCATAGGCATTCTGGAGAATAGCAGATAATCTCAAAAAACGCGAACTGCTATATACGCACAACCACTCGCACGGGTGCCGCTTCTGCATGAAGTTTTACAGGAAATGCAAAGACATCAAATCCTGACGCATTCACTAGCGCAGATATGTTTGTAAGGTTTTCGATAATGAGAACTTCTTTTGAAAGGAGGATTTTATGAATAGGGAATGATTCGTCTGTGTCAGGATTGAGCATATCCATTCCAACGATACTGACGTCCAATTCAACAAGTTTTTTGGCGAATGCCTCGGTTATTTTAGGGTATGTAGTATTATAGTCTTCTGTTCCATATACCTCCGACATACCCGTATATAACATTATAATGGAACCTTTTTGTATAGATAATCCTTCGAGTGCATCTACATCAATAACCGGTTTTTTATATACATTCACCATTACTCCGGGTCCGGTAAATTTTTCCGGAGGAAACTCATCCATATATTTACCACCTTCGATCATATGAAGGGGTGCATCCATATGAGTCCCGACATGCATAACGGTTGACAACTGATGATCTGTATAGCCGTTCGCAGCAATTGTGGTTATTTGTTTGAGTGTCGTTGCAGGATCACCGGGGAACACCGGCATGTTATCAACAAATGTATGTGATACATCAATGTATGTCATATTAAGAAAAAATTGGTAGTGTAAACGGTGACTGTCTGTGCGTCCGATATAATTCTATCGTATCGCCGTGATCAAAGGCCAGCTGATCTTTAGCATAGAGTTTTTCAAATGGGATAAATTCTACTTTAGAGGATTCTGCATCGGGATTGCCTACCTTCTGTAACGGGCGAATGATAAAATCAAACGAAACATTTTGACGGTCTTCATGTGGTCTATTTGGAACTGTGTTAATACGAAATAGCGTTACGATTTCCCCTTTCCACCCGGTTTCCTCATACAGTTCACGAAGTGCTCCTTGTGCAGCTGTTTCATCACGATCAAGATATCCTCCGGGTAATCCCCATTTACCGCTTTCTAGCAAATCACCGGTTCGTTTTACTAACAAAATCCCATTATCTTTTTCTACGAGTGCATGTACCACAAGATGGCGGAGCTTTGCTTCATATCCTTTTTCAAATGTGCATATAATCATAGACAATGTCCTCCCGCCACCCATCCGGAGGCCCATCCCCAAGACAAATTAAATCCACCGACTGCCCCATCCACATCCACCATTTCACCTGCAAAAAATAATCCAGCAGTACGGGTAGATTGCATTGTATGAGGATCAATATCCTGAGTACTTACACCGCCTGCCGTAAATTCTCCTTCGTTCCACCCGCGCGTTCCTTCAACATGAGATTCAAATGAAGTCAGTATAGACACAATCGCATGTTTCTCTTCATCAGTCAGTTCGCCAACAGTTTTTTCTTTTGGAAGTTTTACAGCTGCACAGATTCCTCCGGCAACTTTTTGTGTCAGCATCCCCCATAAACTCGCTGCAACAGGATATTCAGGAAACGCCTGCCATTTCTTTTCCACTATGGTCATAAGAGACTGCGGAGTTTCATCAGGGAAAAAGTTCAATTTCACACTGCATCCGTTTGCATGATCACGGTTAATACGTATAGAAAAATCACGGCTTATATCAAATATTGCCGGACCGGAAAATCCATATTGTGTAAACATCACATCTCCGGTTGCACGTGAGATTTCCGTTCCATCAATCACTGATGTTGCTCTCATATCCATTTTTTCTCCCTGCAGGAAATGAGACAATATATTCTTTGAAACAATCGGAACTGCACTTACGACTGGTTCTATAATTGTATGTCCGAGTGATGCCGCAATTGTATATCCTGATCCATCAGATCCGAGAGCCGGATATGTCTTTCCGCCAGCAGATAAAATAATCGAGGTAGCCGTATAGGTACCACTGGAGGTATTCACCATCCACATTCCCTCTTTCTTCGACAGATCTGTTACAGACGTATTACAAAAGATTGCAACACCTATATGAGTTAAATAGGAAACGAGCATATCACGAAGTGTTTTTGCATGATCAATTTTTGGGAAAATTTTTCCTTTTCCGGTTTTTAGTTCTAAGTATGTTGGGACACCAAGTTCTTCAAAAAATTTCATAATATCAGCATATCCAAATTTTGAAAAAACGGTTTCAATAAACGGCAAATCACCATGATAGTACCCAGCTGGACCTTTTTCGAGGTTAATATTTGTGAGGTTTCCGCGACCTGCACCGGCGGTCAAAAGTTTCCTACCCAATTCATGTGTTCTGTCGAGGATCGCAATACGGGCGTTTGGATACGTTTGTCTGCAACTGATTGCCGCCATCATGCCGGCTGCTCCTCCACCAATAATGATCACATCATAGGAATTCATATATGTATTGTACCAATTCACAGGCAGTTGGTATAATAGCGACTATGACATACACACTGTGTTGTTGCCCTTCCTCATAGCAGTCGCTCTTGGCGAAGGGGTGTGTATGAGAATCCGCCGAGAGGCGGATTTTTATTTGTCTCAAAGTATCATGATGGAATTTTTTAGACCTAAATTATCTGAGAATCAACGATTAGAGATCGTAAACGAACATAACCGTAAAAACGGCATTATGGTTTTTGGCGCGCATACAGATGATGAAGGGTATATCGCCATAAATGAAATTCAAAAAGCACTCGACAACAATATCCCAACAACACTTGTATTTGCTACGCATGGTGAGCAGGGAATCCAACCACACATGAAAGGGACTACACTGGAACAAATGGCTCAAATCCGTGAAGATGAAATTCTGAATGCATCTAAACACCTAGGATTTTCTGTTGTGCTGTTAGGACATCCGGATTCCAGAGAACAGGATTATGAGAAAGAAATAGAGAATGATGTCTCATTAATCGTCAGATCCCTTTCTCCAGGAACCATCTTTGCACATCACCCTACAGACATGACCATACTATTTGAACATCGGGGACATCGTGTAGTTGGAAATGCAGCAAGTCTTGCCAGTCAAACAGCAAATCTTCCATATTTATACGATGCATCGTATCCGGTTATGGACTTTCGCCCCGGACTATTATTATGGACAAGAAATATGGGAGAAGTAAATCGCTATAGCAAAATCAACAGAAAAATGCGGGAATGGAGAAATAATTATCTTGCTACATATCATCCATCTCAATTCCCCAGAGAAACCATGAAAGAGTGGTCATCATATTTTGATACAATCTCGTATCAACGGGGATATGGACACGTAAATCTCTATCGATATATTCGATAACACAGTACAGATGCTATATTAATCTTCAAACTCTTGAGTAAGTTTCTGAAGAAATCGAACAATGATCTTGGAGTAAACAGTCAATGCAAGTGCAATTGATAGATTATGTTCAACAGACACTATTTGAACATTATGAGCACCACGAACAGATATAGTTGATATGGGAACAGTTTCATCAAATAATGATCGAATGGTAAGAATGTTTTTTCGTTGTTTATTTGTTAAATCTGGTTCACGTTGTTCAAAAAGAGTGACGGATTCTCTAAACGATTTGCTTGATCGTGAAGCAATTTCAAGAGAAGGAAATACATGATATCCTGCTCGTAGTCTTCCACAAATATTTACTACTTTATGTATCTTAGTCGTCCGTTTACTATAAGCATTTAGTACTGCACTCCCTCCTGCACTTGTTCCAACCAACGAAATAATTCCTCCACTGGCATGTAATGTATCTATCAGGGATATAAGTTTTTTTAATTTTGGTTCAAAATGTTGTTCTTCATCCTTCCATCCAACATCATGAATAATCGGGGTAAACCCAAATCTATTCCAAGAATTTGCCGTTCTTCTGAATAGTATATTTTCTCCTCCAAGACCAGGGACAAAAAGAACATAATGTATGTTAGACGACATATATGTTCATACGATAGAAGTTATTTGATAATAATTTACTATATTATTTTTTTGAATCAATATATTTTTTTGCAACTTTCACAGCAATGCTCCCTCCGGGGATGAGGAGTCCTGCGGCATCGGCACCGACGTCAAATAAAAAGTTCTGATCCAGTACTTTACCCATATATTCGGAAAACACTCTACTCCCTGTGCTTACTTCTCCAGTTAATCCATCCACTTCAACAATTGCATCTTTGCCTTTCGATTTCCAGGCAAACTGAAAAGCAAACACGGGATGATAATACAAATCAACGCAGGTGACTTCAACCGATTCTTCATGAATCGTATCTGCCTGAATTCCCTTAATCATTTTTGCCAGAGAATCGCGCATAATACCACTCACGCGTGATTGTGGTGGGACGATAATTGCAGTATTCCCTACTGTTTTCTCAAGTGTTGTTTTCACCACTGTAGGAGATAAAGAGAGATATGATTTGAGTGCGGTATTCACCTTTCCGCTTACACCTTCCACAAACACCTCATCAGACTCTTCCTGTACACAGTGCTCAATAACGGGGAAATGAAAATGTCCGTTTGTCACTTCAAATTTCGTTTTTTCATAGGTGACAGCCTTCACATATCTATCGGAAGCTGCTACCTGATAATCATTGGTTCTGTCATAGACATACCGGGCTTTTGCTGCTACATGCCAGAAGGGCTGAAATCGGTGTTCACTATATGTTAATTCGAAATCATCATCTTTTGGACGAGAAAACAGACTAGTTACCTGATTGAGAGTGCCAAATGCAGATACCTTTTTCTCCCATGCCTTTTTTTTAGCATCTTCAACAGTAAGCTGAGGAGTAAAAACAAGAATGCGTTGAGAAGCGACCTGTATATCCATGCACACAAGTATACCGTACTTTTAATTTACAGGGAAATATTTTGCACGCCATGCTAGTAGTCCATGATTCATATGGAATACGTTTGTATATCCTAAACGGATCATTGCTTCAACTGCCACGCTACTTCTGGCACCACTCAAACAATAGACATAAATTTTTTGTTTTTTGTCTGGAATAAGTGTTTCTACAGATTGTGATATGTCCTCAACACTACAGTTAATAC
>CAYSEV010000008.1:0-43749 GCA_964430295.1 uncultured Gammaproteobacteria bacterium | reverse complement strand
ATTTTTGATAATATACTATAAGTTAATATAAATTGATATAGTTATTATTCCCTCACAGATTTGCAAGAATACGATATTGGTATGTTTTTTTCTTAAAAACCATCCAACTCGCGTTACCGTTTTCCATGGAAACGTTCTGTGTTCATTTTTTGAATATGGTAATGGAAAAACATAAAGTAAACAAATACATAATACCCTTTCTATAAGTCTAAAATAATGATATTGAACAACTTTTATTTCTTTACCATTGTAATTTTTTTTCATACAATCTTTTCAAGGTTTTTAATGAGTATATCTATCGAATATGTATGCCGCATAGTATGATATTTCCACATATCAATTGTAGGATATGTTGTGACTGTTCTCGTTTGATCCCTCTTGACAAGGTTTGATCGTGGTTGTATTGTTGTGATTGCTATTGATCCCGATATACGGGACAAATACTGCTCCAAAAATATAAAAACATTTCTTTGCCCCGGAGGAAACTACTATGTCTATGGGAGACGAATGGCCAGATTTATTAACAGTGCGTGAAGTTGCAAAAATTTTGAGAGTCTCTCCCCTTACAATTAAGCGCTGGGGCAAACGGGGAAAGCTTCCCGCAATCCGCATAAACTCACGTGGAGACAGACGCTATAAAAAGGAAGCTGTCATGTGGCTTCTTGGGCTCCAACAAAAAGGGCAGATTTAACTTGGATTAATATAGTTTACTTTACAGGGACTTTAGCCTCACCATGCTGACCGATGATCTTCATTGGTGTTGCGGTTTGCCACACATAATCGAATAATTGTGTCTGCATGCCTGCGAGTTCTTTGTTATGAATTTCAACACAGAATTCTTCTCCTGTACCGTACTGATACATACAATACACATCATTATAAATGAGCACTTCAAACTTCATCGTCAATAATGTAGGGTCAACATAGCGAACTTGCCAATAGTTCATAAGTGCACAAACATCGGTATACGGCTTTATATGCTTTACTCCTGTTAATTGATGTGTTGTAATGTTTCGTTTCACCAATTCTTCCCGAATTATCTCACTAAAATCCTGTGGTAAAAAAACAGACATACTGTCATATTTTTCATAAATTCGAAGCGTGCCTTTTGCGTTTAATGAATTCCAAGTCACGTGCTTGAGACCGTCTATACCATGATGGTAATACACTTTGGATTTTTCCGTATCTGCCCCGGATAGTTGAGCAAACTGCGCAAAAAGAGACGGTAATGATGCACGCAGTGTTTGCACATGCTGTTCTTTTTCAGCAAGGAGAAGTTCTAGTTGCGTATATGCAGTTGCCTGAAATTTGAGTCCGAGATGATCGAGTTGCTCTGTCACTAACCCTTTTGCAGAAAGTTTGTCCAAAAGTCGATACACACGTGTTCGAGCCATATGGAGGTCACGACTTATTGTAAGTGCTGATTGTGATGATTTTTGAAGCAAATAAAGGTATATTTTTGACTCTTCAGATGATAAACCAAAAGAAGAAAGAGATCTATAGATTATGTCTGATTGATCGGACATCATGTTTGTACTATACGCCTATCGTCCTATAATTGTCAAATATGACAGTACAATTCAAATCGTCTCTGCTTATTTTAGCCTCAACTATATTTTTCGGCTCATACGGAATTTGGAGCAAGATAATGAGCGGTTCGTTTGACGAGTTTACACAAGGGTGGACACGATCTCTAATTATTCTGTGCATACTTATACCTATCGGAATTATTACAAAATCATATAAAAAAATATCAGTATCCGAACTTCACTGGTGGTTTATGTATGCTATTCCGGGATCGCTCGTTATACCATTTTACTATTTCGGTTTTACACATCTTTCAATCGGGACGGCCACACTTGTATTTTATGCTTCATTAACTCTCACAAGCTATATGCTGGGTTTTGCATTTTTTCGTGAAAAAATGACATGGATAAAGGGCACTTCACTTCTGTTGGGGTTAGCAGGCTTAGGTATTATTTATTCACGATCGGTTTTATTACATGCATCTGACACAATTCCTATTATCGTTACTATATTCTCTGGTTTTTGTGGAGGTATTGAAGTTGTATTTACAAAGAAACTCTCTGACAGATACACTCCTATCCAATTAACTACGTTTTTATTTATTATCAGTTTTATTTTGTGCGCAGTAATCGTTATGCTATTCCCAAGAATAGTTATGATGCCTATTGAGTTAACCCCATGGATTGGTAATATACTTCACGCCTTAGCGACAATTGCGGCATTTTTTCTTGTGGTCAAGGGTTTTACGGCTATTGAACCAAGTGTCGGTGGCATTCTCGGACTTATGGAAATTATTTTTGGTATTGTGTTCGGTATTATACTATTTAAGGAACAGGTGACGCCTGAGATACTGTATGGAGGAATATGTATAGTACTGGCAGCTTCACTACCGAATATTTCTGCGCTCCGTATCAGGCATGAATAAGCTCCTGTGAAGCGAACTGAGGAGATATCGTATTTACACTCAAGCCACTTCCCAACTCAAACCCTGCCCGATGAATAAATCGTGGTATAACACGAATAAACCAATTGTTTGTATGCGAAATATAATAATTATAAGAAAACTCCTGTTTTTCTGATTCAGACTTGGACAGCTGCTTTTGCGTATGGATAGTGCGCAGACGCCTGATGGTTTTTTGAAGGAGCTTTGCAACAATAGATAACTCCATATTTGTAGTATCACCGAAAGTCGTAGTATCATGTTCTGAAGAGATCCATACTTCATATGGCCACTGGGAAAAATCCGGGCAGTACGAAACAAATCCATCCAGAGATTCCACAACATTCCTGACAGGCTCACGGGACAGAGCGTCAAACGTTATCTGATGAGCCACAACAACGAGTTGGCTATGCGGGTGAGCTAAACTTGCGCCTGCCATGTGGCCATGATTGCAAAAAATGATCACATGACCGTCTGTGGCGTGTGCCAGATATCTGTCTCTATACGCATGAAAAATTTGTTCTACCTGCGAGAGTGGTAAGAGAGATACATCTTGATCATGTGATGGGCTATGGATAAACACTTCGTGCGTGTCTGTAATAGGAAATTTATTTGGAACAACGCGAACCTGCCATCCACGTTCTTCTTTTCCTCCTGTGCCAATTCTGTATAATTCCGGTGGAGTCATATGCTCATTTCCTGAGCAAAACGGACACTTCGACTCGCTACGCTCGCTCAGTGCAGGCACATTTCTTTTTATATCGTCGGGGCGACCTGATCGATTTTCGGAAATAATAACCCAACGCTTCGTTTTAACATCCGGAACATAGAGTGTCATATTTTTTTCTTTCTCATACTCGACCCAACCCAAAGATTTTTATCTATTACATGTATCATACAACGTTCTGTAGATCCATGTATTTGAGAGAGTAATGACAGGATCCTAAACAAACTTGCTTAATATGTGCGTTACCTGTTTTTTGAGAGACGTTGAAACGATCACTTCTACCAACCCTTCCATACCGGAAATAGGTGGTGAACCATAGTAGACAATGCTTCCGACTGGTGCAGCTGCAATTGCAGGTAATACAAGCAAATCTTCCTCTCCCTCGACAATAAGCGCCAATCTTTTTCGTTCTTTCAATGTCTTTTTCCAGGTATTCAGGGCTTTGAGTGCTGTTTTAGATATATATCCCGGTCCACTTTTTATATGCAGAACCTCATATTTTTTGGGAAGCTTATACGCTTCCAATGACTGATATGGTTTTCTTTCCACCTGTAAATCTATGATAATGAGTGATGGTTGAACACCGCAATAAAATACTGTTTCTGTTGTCACATCTCCCACTGTGATGCAAATATCATCTTTGTGCGAAAGAATATGTGCTTTACATTGGTTTTGTGGTAGTATTTCACCCAATGGTTTTTGCAGATCTCCCCGAAGAGAATCAGGGAGCAGCAGTGCGCCTTTTTTGTCTATTTCCCCTTTTCTGATTCGTGTCGAAGAAATTGGTTTTTCATCTTCTGCAGCAATAAGATCGATAGGTACGAGCGCAAGAGGTGGAAGGCCACGCTCAGTTCGTATTGTATTTATTTCCAATGCAGTTTCTTTATTTTGTGAAGTTATAGCTATACTATCAAACCCATCAGGGAGAAGAACCGGTCCCCACTTATTATCCAGTGGGACAATATGGACACGATCGGCAACTCCCTTCTTTCTTAGCCATGAGGTAAGTTCTCTATATCTGTTGCTATATGGTGTGACCCCAGCATCTTTTTTGAACCTGCGAATATATGCTTCACTGGTAAGACCAATTGTAACTACATGAGCCGATGCAATTGCCTGTTTTAAAAAAAAGATATGGCCTTTGTGCAGTCCGTCAAAGGTGCCGCCAACAACAATATGCTTATACATGCGCATATTATACGGTATACATGGATTTACGCCACGATGGATTTCCAGTCTTCCCAAAATTTAGCAA
This sequence comes from uncultured Gammaproteobacteria bacterium, assembly GCA_964430295.1. Taxonomy (GTDB): domain Bacteria; phylum Patescibacteriota; class Microgenomatia; order UBA10105; family UBA927; genus CAYGFH01. Next base: position 39,300 of record CAYSEV010000008.1, on the reverse strand, counting down.
CGCCGGCTTGAGTTAACGGATGTGCAATGTCATACGACTGCCACTCATTATCCAGCGTTACTTCATGAAACGGCATTTCAGTAAGCCCTGCAGGGTTATACACAAAGTCATCTGACGGCAATGTAAACCCACCGTCTGCCCACGCTTTGAATACTTTGAATGGTATGGTAACAATATGACTTTTTAGTTTCAGTGCGTATAGTAAATGATCGAGTGACCTGACACTGGCTGTGATTACCTGAACATGCCCGTCACCTTTGGAAAGCGTAGCGAGCTCATTTGCTATGAAATCCATGCCTTTTTCACCTCTATCGTCAAACCTGCCGACGAATGGTGAAATAAATACGTCATGTGTATGAAGTGATGTAGCACTATAAACAGCAGCAGCTTGTTCGAGTGAGAAGTTTAGGGTTACATTGATCGGTCCTTCTGTACAAAATTCAGCTGCCGTTGCAAGGCCTTCTGATGTGCACGGAAGCTTGATAATAGCGTTTGGAATCCATGTCAACCGCTCACGAGCCTGCGCAAGCATCATTTCTTTTGTCATGACGGCAGGATCACCGATAACCTGTATAGATATCTTTGCATCGGGGATAATGCTGCTCATTTCCTGTACAATTTTCTTATATTCTTCAAATGCATCGTTCATCGAAACTTTGACACCCTGATTTTTTGTAGCTAAGTTTTTGACGATAAGTGAAGGGTTCGTTGTTTGCCCATCAAGTCCGTGGTATCCGGCTTTTTTTAGAAGCTCATCCGCTTCTTTTGTTTCCTTAGGATCTCCCCCGTCTATATAAATTTTTGATGGAAACTGCATACTGTACTCCTTTCAAGGCAATGCCTTAACTAATTCTATTATTTCTGTATAGTGTTTCGAAATAATTTCAGGATTTCTAAAATGTACGGCAAACTCTTTAAGTTTTTCCATTACCTTCACAATAGATTCTTTTGTAGGTGCTTCAAAATCCCCACCTACTTCCTTGAAAAAACTCCGGATCATCTGCTGAACGTTCAACACTTTCATTCTCTCAAACTCATCATTTTTTATATCTGCAGCATAGTTTTTTAAATCCTCCAATGCATCGGAATGCGCAGATACAAAACAGGCAACGATAGCATCCCTCACATCATGTGGAGATACAGGCTTTGTTGTATCAACTCCATATATAATTGTCATCAATTGATTCCCTTCACGGCTTTCATAATAGCAATCGCGTCAATTTCCTCATATGCTAATAACTCCGTAGCTTTCCCTGAACGCGGTGTCTTTGTAACTGCCAAATGCTGAATAGGGGGATGTGAAGAATCAGCGAGAGCAGACATAACAGCTTCTCCCAATCCACCTTCTTTGTAATGATCTTCAACAACAATGATTGCTTTGGATTCTAAACCCGCCTTCTTCAGTGCAGCTGTATCTATTGGTTTTACGCTATAACAATCGATTACCCGTACGGCAATGTGTTCTTCGGCCAGTGTCTTTTGCGCTTTCAATGCCTCATGTAGCGTCACCCCTGCTGCTATTATTGTGACGAGTTGTCCATTACCCATGACTGATGACTCAAAGGTCTTACTGCCGCCAACCGCAAATGATTCGTCTGTCTTATACAGTATTGGTGTTTCCGGACGGCTGGTACGTATATAGACAATGCCCTTTTGTCCCAAAGCAATTTCAGTAAGCCGTTCTGTTGATATCGCATCCGATGGGTAAAATACAGTAGAACCTCGAACAGACCGGAATAATGAGAGATCTTCAAGTCCCATTTGCGATGGCCCGTCTTCACCAATTGAAACACCGGCATGAGATCCATCAACCAGAATATTACTTCCAGAAAACGCAGCCATGCGAATCTGATCTGCGGCACGAGACAGAAAACAGGCAAAAGAAGCCATGACAGGATGAAATCCTCTGGCAGAAAATCCGACTGCGACACCTGCCATATTTTGTTCAGCTATAAATAGTTCAACAAACCGATCAGCGAATGCTTTGCCAAATGCATCAATATAGGTGGAATTTTTGGTATCTCCATCTATGGCAACAATTTCAGGGTGGGATTCACCAAGTCGTTTGAGGGCGTTACCAAAGGCTTTGCGTGTGGCTACCGATTTGTTTGGTTCATAGTTAATAGTTGATGGTTCATTGTTAGATTTGCTCTGAATACTGAACGATGAACCATCTGCGTTTAAAGGCTTTTGTACTTGCCCAATAAGGCTCATATCTACGACGCCAAGCTCAGCTAATGCCTTTGTAAGTTCGTCTTTTGACAAAGGCTTGCCATGCCAACCATCTTTGTCTTCAATAAATGAAATGCCTGCACCTTTTTTGGTTTTTGCCAATATGACTGTGGGCCTGCCATCCGTTTTGACTATGCCATCAAATGCTGTTTCGACAGTATCTAGATTATTTCCGTCTTCAATTGTGATAACTCTCCATCCAAATGCCTCAAACCGTTTTTGGAACACAGTGATATCGTGACCATACATGGTCGGATCCGATTGCCCCAAACGATTAACATCTACAAATAAAAACAGATTCTCCGCTTTTTTATAACTTGCTGCAGCCGCAGCTTCCCAGACAGAACCTTCAGCGATCTCACCATCTCCACATAAAACAAACACTCTTCCGGGTGACTTCATAAGGGAGAGTGCCAACGCTTCCCCTAGTCCAATACTTAATCCCTGACCCAAGGATCCTGTTGCGGCCTCCGTATATGCAAACCGTTCTGTCGGATGTCCTTCCAAAACACTGTCAAATGTACGATACGCCAACAGTTCTTCAGCAGAAATAGCACCGGCAGCAGCGTACAGTGAATAATACAAGGGTGACGCATGACCTTTACTGAATATGACCCGATCATTTTGCTGATTTTTCGGATTCTTCAGATCGTAGCGTAAATGTTTAAAGAAAAGCACCGTCATAATCTCAACAGCGCTTAGCGATGAAGACGGATGTCCGGAACCTGCCGTTGTCGTTATGGTAAGGATATCATGGCGGATACGTTTTGTGAGGTTGATGAGTGTTGTATTCATAGAGCTATCATACCTGATAGTACATCAGGTCGTCCAGTGTATATATCCACTTGAATTATCATACATATTGTAATACTATCTACAACATGATTTATACTGATACGACGCCTCAAATTAAATGGGATCAAGAAAAAAGGATACTATACATAGACTTTGTGGGACATATTACAAAAAATGAGATGACAGCCGTGATAAAAAAGATCGAAGACGTGAATGAAATCGTTTTAGTGAAACAATCAACCGTCCTTCACAACTTTAAAAAAACTACGCATGTGACTCTTGAAGCTCAGGTTCTGTATTCAGAGCAACTGCAAAAGCGAGCGTTTAAAAAACATGCATTTGTCAGCGTAAATTCTATGATTAACGAAACCATCGATATCATCATTTCGATTGCTGAACAAAACGAAAATACAATGCAAATTTTTGGAGATGAAAATTCTGCAATAGAGTGGCTTATGAGTTAACCGTTTTTCAAGTGTTCAATAGCCGCTGCTACTCCATCCGGATGTTTAAAGATAAACGATGTTGAAACCAAGCGTGTAGCACCCGCATCCCTGACCACTTTTGATGATTTATCGGTAATCCCACCATCCACCTCAATCGGAAGGTCCGGAAGATTTTCATGAATCCTGCGGATTTTTTCAACCGTATCCTGCATAAATTCCTGACCACTAAATCCTGCTTCTATAGTCATAACCAGAACAGTATCTACGTGATCCAGAAACGGTTCAACCATTTCAAGTTCTGACGGACCATCAATGGCAATTCCAACTTCCACATGTTCATACGTCGCCTGATCTAAAAACATGCGCGGATCTATACATTCCACATGTGCAATAATACGTTTGAATCCTGCGTCAGCAAGCGGTTTAATATACTTTTCCGGATTTGCAACCATCAGATGTGCTTCAAATGACAAATGTTTGAGCTCGGAAGATAATTTATCGGGTGAAAAGTTTGTAAAGTCGAGAAGCGTTTCGTTTGGCACAAGTGTGTTATCTGCTATATCAATCTGTACCCAATCTACATGGGGAGCGACAAGCTTGAGCCGTTCTTCTATTCTCGACCACTCTTTTTCCAATATACCAGGTATAATATCTATCATAATCAAATCTCCCTTTGTGCAATTTTATTGAGTCTTCTATTATGTTTTTCTTGCGCATCAAACTCGACCAGAGTGAACGCCCGCATAAGCTCTTTTGCTTCATCAAAATCAGTGTAATCAGCTGACAATGCCAATACATTAATATCATCAGCTTGTCTGTTATGTTTTACATCCGATACATGTACGGCTGTTGTGCAGCGAATCCCGCGTACCTTATTAGCAGCGATGGATACGCCCCCACCAGATCCGCAAATGACAACACCCCGACTGCCGGAATCCGCCACAACACGGTCAGCAACTGAAAATGAAAAATCGGGAAAATCATCATCTGGATCATAGACAGTATTACCGCAATCGATAACATCATGACCCTGCTCATGCAGCCAAGCAACGAGCTTTTCTTTTAAATGGAACCCTCTGTGATCTGCACCTATATAGATAATCATATAGTACCTACTGTATCAACGGTACAATCGGTATACAAGAGGCAATGTTTCATATGATGAATGACCCGGCCCGGAACTGCTTCTATATCCTTATCTGAAGCAAGCACCGCAGTTAATGGTTTTTGCTTATCGTTTCCGCAGACAAATAAAACAGACAGATCCACCTGTTGCGTTAAGAAAGGAACCGTTGTTGTAACGCGAAGCGGATATTTGTTTTTTTCTTTTGCGTCATATCCTACTGCCCAATTGTCTGTATGCAAAAAAGATGATTGAAAATACGCTGCATTCTCTGGGTATGGCATCATACCCGATGTATGACCGTCTAACCCTATTCCCTGCGTTATAATGATTGTTCCATTCCGATTCTCATTTCTCCATTGTTTGAGTGCTGTATCAAACCGATATCCCATTTGCTCTAGTGTTTCTTCTGGAAGTACACGAGTATCTATTGATTTCTTAAACAAAATTTTAGTGTTAACTTGTGAAAAATTATTTATTGTTGGGTCTGCTGAGAAACGCTCATCACTGACACCTATCGTAACATGATCATCACAGAGATCTTTGGGAAGATATGGCAGTATTTCAAGCGGAGATCCCCCGGAAAAAAGAAGTAAAACTCCATTAGGTTTGGCGGCGTTTACAGCAACTGAAAGCGCTTTTGAAGCTTCTATAGCACCTTTTTGAAAATCTAATACTGAATACAGTTCAAGCATAGTTATGCGGTAATATAGTGTTTTTCTTTGCCTGACAACGTTATAAATCTACACATAGATATATTTTCAAGATCCCCGATCAAGTCGGGGATGACAATACATAGATTATTTGGCCTCTTTATGTCCACCATACCCCGCACGAAGAGCCGATACAACTTTACCCGCAAATGTTGGATTCGTTTGGGATGCTTCACGCGCCTTTAAAGAATCTTCCAATACTGCTGCCTCTACGCCAAATTCCTTTGCCGCCTCCACAGTCCATCCACCGGTTTGCCCACCGCCTACTGTACCCGTAAATTCATTCAAATTCGGATCATGTTCCATAGCTTTGGAGAGAAGCTCCATTAGCCAACCACGTACCACACTACCGTGCGTCCAATTGGCCGCGACTTTTGCATGATCCAGATGGTATGGCCCTTTAGAGAGTATTTCAAAGCCTTCACCGATAGCCTGATTCATGCCATATTCCACGCCATTATGCACCATTTTAACAAAATGGCCGGCGCCTGAGGGTCCAAAATGAGCAAATCCACCCGGGATGGCAACCGCATCCCAGAGCCAATGGAGCTTATCTACAATATCTTTATCACCGCCGACCATCAAACAGGCCCCATTTCTGGCACCTTCCAATCCACCGCTTGTTCCGCAATCTACAAAATGAATTCCTTTTTGAGCAAGTTCGCTTGCTCTTCCTACTGAATCTTTATAGTAACAATTGCCACCATCGATAATTGTATCTCCTTTTGTCACACCTCCCGACAGCAGTTGAGCAATCATATCGTCTACTGCCTGACCGTTTGGTACCATCAGAAAGATTGTACGGGGAGATTCAAGGGAGCCAACAAGCGAACCAATATCATATGCAGGGAGAAAGGCAGGGCTACTGGCCTCTTTCACAAAGCCTTCCGTTACCCCACGGGTTCTGTTATATCCCACCACGGAAATATGCTTTTCCAGAAGGTGTAGCACCATATTTTTCCCCATGCGGCCAAGACCGATGAATCCAAGTTGTTGTTTCATATATCTTGATGGTACGAAACTCCAGATTAAGAATCAATTACGAAACCAAAAACCCCGTATGCAATATGCATACGGGGTATTGAAAATCTAATTTAGATTCAGATTATAAGCAAAAGCTTACCAATCTCGGCCACCACGGTCATTACCGCCGTGATCACCACCATGACCGCCTCGGCCACCACGGTCTCCACCGCGGAATCCGCCGCCACCACGATATCCACCACCACCGCCACGGAAGTTGTTATCTCGTGGAGCTTGTGGTTTTGCTTCGTTAACGACTACTGGTCTGTTATCGAGCGTTTGATTGTTCAACGTTTCAATTGCTTTTCGTGCTTCGTCATCAGATGACATTTCCACAAATCCGAATCCTCGGGATCGACCTGTGTATTTGTCCATAATAACGGACGCGGAAACGACTGTTCCTGCTTGTGCAAAAAAATCACGAAGCGTTGTGTCTGTGGTATCCCAAGACAAATTTCCTACAAATAACTTGACTGCCATATGCTGGCCCTCCTATAAACTTTCCCCGCCCTGACAAGCAAGACGAAAACACTAATATCCTCATATGATACAGTAAATAGTGGAAAATAGCCAGATGTGTGATTTATCGTGCTAATTTAGAGCCTAATGCCTCGTAGGCAGTCTCCAGTTTTTGGAATACTTCATCGTCGATAGCCTGCTGCGCCCACGCAACAGATAAAAGGCTTCGAAGTCCAGCTACTAAACCCATGGCATCACGAAGTTTCATGTCACGGTCACGACGATCATGTCGTGATACACCGTCTGCAATAGTTGAAAGAATCTTTAATCCGTGAGATTGTGCCTGTTGTATGACTTCTACCGGACTTGCAATTTCGCATAGATCCAGCACTGCCGTGTACGCTTCCTGCCAAAGTTTATCATCGTGAAATGTTCGCATAGTAAATCTCCTTTTTTTCAATTACGTTATGGGTATTGTACCTCACTCTTCATCTAAAAACCAATGCCTACCATCTTTTTCAATCAAATTATCAGCTTCTTTCGGTCCCCAGGTGTTTTTCGTATAGGGGTATAACGGCATACCTTCTTGTTTCCACCCATTCAATATAGTCGTTACGATTGTCCACGATGCTTCAATAGCATCTGTTCTGGCAAATAATGTCTGATCGCCACGGATACAATCCAACAAAAGCCGTTCATATGCATCAGGATGCATAGCTGTATTAAATGTTGATGCGTAAGAAAAATCCATAGATACAGGAGCTAGCTTCATGCCAAATCCAGGCTTTTTTGCCATAAGTCGCAGAGCTATACCTTCATCAGGCTCAATACGTATGGCAAGAACGTTTCTCATAACTTCCGCTTCCGGAAACAAACAAACATCTCCAGTGCATACCACAGGTTTTTTATAGTGTATAGATATTTCAGTTACCTTTTTGGGCAAAAATTTACCCGTGCGCAGGTAGAATGGCACGCCTCTCCACCGTTTATTTTTGAGCATAACTTTGAGCGCAACAAATGACTCTGTTTTGGAGACCGGATCCACATTTGTTTCTGCTGTGTACCCATCATATTGTGCCCGTACTATATCCCCCTTCTGTGCTGTGGGATCTATGGTTTGAATAGCACGAAGGACCTTTACACGCTCGTCACGGATAGATTGAGCATCAAATGCCCATGGCTGATCCATAGCAATGACTGCGAGCATTTCAAGCATATGATTTTGTACAACATCCCGAAGCGCACCGATTCCATCATAGAATTCTCCACGAGTACCAACACCTACTGTTTCTGCAAGCGTTATTTGCACATGATCTATAAAATCCGCATTCCAGGTAGGTTCAAATATGCCGTTTGCAAAGCGCAGCGATAATATATTCTGGATAGTTTCTTTTCCAAGATAATGGTCTATACGGTAGATCTGTCGTTCTTCAAAAGTCTGTTCAAGAAGGTGATCAAGTTTCATTGCTGTATCAAGATCTTTACCAAATGGTTTTTCTATAAGCACCCGCGTATATAGGCTCGTACCATGACCACATCCTTCGGCTAATTTGCTTTCTCCCAAGTGAGATAATATCGTTTCATAATGCTGCGGAGGGGTTGCAAGGTAAAAAAATCTGGGCACACATGCGTTAATTTCGCTATCGAAACCTTCCAGTAATCTCGTGAGATTACTATATAGTTCACCGTCTTCAAACGCGCCCTGCACATAATGCATCCGTTTGATAATATGTTCCCATAGTGCTATATCAATATCCCCTTTTGCTCCATTTTGCACTGATTTAGCCATAAGATCACGAAACTGATCTGTACGAATATCTCTTCTTCCGACTCCGACAATAAATATATCGTTTGATATATCGTTGTTATGTATCAACCGATACAGTGCAGGCATGAGCTTCCTGTTCATCAAATCTCCGGTTGCACCGAAAATCACCATAATAAGGGGAGTACCACTAGCCATAGGCTATCATCATACCGATTTGTCCATGTTGGGTAAAGGGGTAATGAATATTGACTGGATAGAATCGTATATCTAGTCTATTTTTTATCTGTTCCGAGGATAATAAGGAAATCGCCAGACGGGGTTGCTTCACCCGCAGGGAGCGTAGAAAGTTCAATGCCAAGTGTTTGTGCAAGCGTTTTTGCCTGGGTTGTATTTACGCCTTTCACATCAACCAGGAGTGTTTTTTCATACGTTTTTACTACGGCGTTATCCTTATTTAACACTTCGGCTTCGGGGATTTTTGCCTTCAGCTCAATTTCATATTTCTTCGTCAGGCCGACAAGAGTCGTACCATTCAAGATAGTGAACTTCATACTGTTTGCAGCATTCCGTGCCGATTGCGGCGTCGCCGATGCACTGGCTGCCGTGGATCCGATATTCACAGGAGCAACGTCTATAATCTTATTAATAGACGGCCTGTATAGAATAGCCTTTTTTGCCGTTGTATAGATAAGAACCTTATCTCCATTCTCAGACTTTGCAAAAAACGGCTGATTTTTTAGTTTATCCTTATCGTTTACCGTCGCTACAGTTGGCGTTTCCTCTGTAGGTAAGTTCATAAGTTTTGACACGGTCGTTACGAGATTTTTTGCCTCATCAGTTGCAAATTGACTCGGATTTGCAGCCTTTGACTGTGCGTTCTTATACTGAACATAAAAATATATTGACGGCACCAATGCGAGGATGACAAGACCAACAACCACAATATGTTGCCTCCCTATTTTCGGAAGTTTTGGAAATGTGAATGATGGTTCAGGATCAGGTGTTTCTAGTGACATAACTACTATAGTGTAAAGGGTAACATGAAAAGTGTAAAGTTTAAAATAGAGCGTACATGAATGGTGCCACTGGTGACGTTTGAGCAAATACTATAAGTATACCTACAAGCAACAATACAACGACAAATGGAATAATCCACCATAATCTATTTGCCCACAAAAAAGCAAATAATTCTTTTATAGTATCGGCTCTACTCTCTGCCTGTTTAACAAAGTTATTCATGGATATCTTATGTATACTTTGTTATAACAAAGTTTTCAAGAACAAGGATATCAAGCCCACTTCTCATATATGTATGTATGGCGTCTTCCGGAGTATTTACGATCGGTTCTCCCTTTAGATTAAAGGATGTGTTTAGTAACATAGGAACACCTGTTTTTTTATAAAATGCCTGAAGAAGTGCAGCGTATGTTCCATCATAATCACTCGTATCCACAATCTGTATGCGGGCAGTGCCATCGTCGTGAATGACTGCGGGGGCCAGTTTTCGTGCTTTTGGACGAGCCATATATGTGGCAAGCATAAATGGGGCAATTTCCTGATCTATACGACCAAAATAGGAGCGTGCAAAGCGAGACAATATAACAGGAGCAAATGGGCGAAATTCCTCTCTAAATTTTATACTCGCGTTGACAATATCCTTCATTTCCCGTTTTCGCGGATCAGCCAAAATTGAGCGATGACCTAATGCCCGAGGACCAAATTCAGCACGCCCTTCATACCAGCCTACTGTTTTGCCTTTCGCAAGCTCCCGAGCTATAAATGTTACAAGCGTTTGTTTATCCATCCTTTTTTTTCGAATGCCTGAAATATTGGATATCGCGTGCTCAATATCTTTTATCTTCGCCTTATACCCAACAAACGTATGTGTTATTGGAGCACGTTTTTTGTGCCCGAGTACATGATGATACACATAGAGCGCAGCACCGGCCGAAGCACCATCATCACCTGCCGCCGGAAAAATAAAAAGCTTAGAAAATCCTGTTTTTTTCGTAATAAGACCATTTACTACACTATTCAGGGCTACTCCGCCACCACACACAAGATATTTTTCACCTGTCTCTGCCTGTATGCTTCGAAGCATTGAAAGAATGATATCTTCTGTGACTGCTTGAATGCTTGCTGCCAGGTCAAATTTACTGCAGTCTGCAAATAACATCTCAAATTTATGTGTGTACATGTTTGTAGAACGTTGGTGAAACGCTATATAAGATTCATCTAAAACAATTGAACCGTCTGCGTACTGCTTGTATAAACGCGCAATTCGTTTGGTGTGCAGTGGTTTTCCATACGCTGCCATACCCATAACCTTAAATTCTCCGTCATTTACCTCAAAACCTAAATATGCTGTAAATGCGCTATATAAAAGTCCAACTGAGTTTGGGAACCTCAGTTCTTTTTTTGGATATATATTATTATCCTGAGCCACACCCCAGCTTCCTGTCGACCACTCTCCGACTCCATCAAGGGTTAAAAACGCTGCCCGTTTAAATGGTGAAGGGTAATATGATGCAGCAGCATGGCTCAAATGGTGCGGTATGAAGAGGATTTGAGATGCCTGAACACTCAGCTTCGATATAATGGTAGATTTAATCCAAAGATTTCGAGTTATGCTATTTCGCATACCTGCGACAAATTGTGTCCGTGCATGTGGAAATTCTGAAACTGACATTGATACGATACGCTCAAATTTAACCAATGGTTTTTCATAAAACACAACATAATCCAATTGATCAGATGTAATTCCCGCTTCTGTAAGACAATATGAAATCGCATGGTCGGGAAATGCACTATCATGTTTTTTCCTCGTGAATCGTTCTTCTGCAGAGGCAGCAATAATGACACCATCTTTAAGTAGCGTTGCGGCAGATTCATGATAATAACAAGAAATACCTAGTATATACATACTGAGCACCTAGGGAGTAGCTCATAAAAAAGTAGCTAAAGCTAAATTCAAACTCGCAGCCTACTTCCTAGTATTGTTTCCTCACATCTTCAAGCGTTTCTGACTTATATAGCCATTTATTCCAGGCTGTATGTGAAATTTTTTTCCTGCCTGGGGATAAGATCCATACACATGGCACAATGAACATGTATATGGCTGTATATGCAACGGTTGCAACAACACCAAATACTGCATAATTAATATCTCGGAGTGTGTGGTAATAGCGTTTAAACCTATCTGATACTCTCATACAGATCCACAGTATATCATGAGAGTCAAATACGACTATTATTTGAGGCCAAGTACAATGCGTGCTGAAATAGAAGAATCCACAATGGAGGATGACACGCTGCTAAAACCCATTGACAAAAGATCACCCAGCACCAGATCCTGCGTTTTTTTGGAAAGGCTCGTTGAGAATGCTACGGAAGTACTTGGTATTTTTTTAGCATTTCCCGTGGAAACAATAGTGTAGCCTTTTGCCTTTAATATCTCTGCTGTTTTTGAAGCTTTTCCGCTTACACCAGAGGCATTGAGGACTTCAATGGTAATAGTTTTTGGATCGATGACTGCAACTGGCGTTTCAGTCGGAACGACAGGAGTAGCAGCTATTGGAACAGTTGCTTTGGAAGATGCCCGTGCATATATGCCATACAACATAATTGAACTGACAATCACGATACCGGTACCGATAATGCCAAATCGATACAACCATACGTTTTTCTTTGAAAGTTCGGATTCTTGTGCATCCTGAGAAAGAACCGCTTCCAATGTGTCAGCGTACGCACGTTCTGATGTTTTAGAAAATTCCTTTTCTAGCCCAGTTTTTTCTGAAGGAAGGTGAACGACAGGATCAGAAGGTCGGGACTCTTCACCTGAGATAGTTTGTTCATCCTCAAGTGATGAAACCTGCGACTGCACAGCCACCAACGCTGACTTGGGTGATGATATTCGTTTCTTTCTGGCAGGCATATAAACACAACAGTTAAAAATGAAAAATGTAAAATTTTACACGTTTCACTCTAAATTTTTCATTGAGATCCTGGGACGTCGTCACGGCTATGTGCGGCGATAATTTCCTTTACCATTGAGACAACCTGTTTTGGATCATGTTCACTCTTTACAATATATTTCACTGCCCCTTTCAATAGTGCTGTTTCAGCATCCTTTTCTCCGGCAAGATTTGTTAACATGATGACGGGAATATGTTTGATATCAGGATCGGACTTTATTTTTTCAAGAACCTGAAGACCATTCATCTTTGGCATCATAACATCCAATAGTACAACAGTCGGCTTTAATTCCCTTACTTTATCAAGCCCCTCTTCTCCATTCGAAGCGGTAACAACCTCATATTTTTCAAAAGAAAATATCTTTTGATACATACGGCTCATCAAAGGATCATCTTCTACTATTAATAATATTTTTGACATATACATTCCCCTTCCTTCTTTATACTACAGCGTTTATATTCAATGCACAATACAAAAAAAATAGATCAGTGAACCTGATAGATTATATACTTTGCTATATATAGAGCCGGGATAACTGATAAAACCAGCAATATCGTAGAAACAATATACGTATCCTGAATTGCTTTTGAGACAATAGCAAAAACTTCGCCGATTGATCTGCCTATATACATCATTCCTATTGGCGAATTTTTTGCGTTGGTTATAGGCATATATGAGCCTAAGTATTCTGTGGTGTTATAGAGAACCACTCCTTCGTAGGGCTTTCCATCCGTAAGTACACGTTTGAGTATTGCAGGGTTTGTTTCTTTCATACCAACCAACGTATCCGCACGATTCATGGATGTGACTGAAAGTATATCTCCGGCAAATAGTGCTCCTTCAAGACCTAAATCCTGCTTAATCCCCTGCACAATGGCCCCATCAAGCGCATACGTCAAAAGGAGTGACCCAACGATTTTCGAATTCACTCGCAGTGGGACACTTGCGACCATATATATCGTTGGGCTTATAATTCCGGGAATTGTTACCATTGATGACGATTCAACTCCCAGGTTGGCCTGGTGTATAGTATCGGCAAAAGCAGTCATATCAGAAAAAATGCGACCTTCATCATGCGCAACAATAGGAGTTCCTGATGCATTTAATACTGTTAAACCACGTATCCCCCGACTCAAAGCAAATTCGGAAATAATTGCCTGAGCATCGGTATTTTTAAGGTCTTCAACTGCTTTACCAAGCCGCTCTTCAAGTGCAATGAATCGAGCATCGGCTAACGCTTGCCGTTTTTTGGATTCTAGGCTAAAAGAAAATACTTTAACACTTGTTTCAGATTGATGTGATATTTCTTTGAGCAAATTTTCAAACAAATTGTACGAAAAAAATGTAGTAACAACCAGCGTGAGTAAAGAGATACTCATTGTTGCTATAAATACCATCTGCATTTCAAAACTTTTGAGCAAATACCAGAATACCCATCGAATAAGTATAAGAAGGCCGATCAGCAGCATAATATGCTCTATCCACCAAAATGGACCGTATATACTTCCCAGATTCATTAGATATATTACGGAAGACACACCTGCGTATATACGCAGCGCATGAAATAATTCTGATATTCCGATGACGGCAAACGAGAGTGATGGTAATAACAGATGCAGTTCTAACCCCTCAGCTACATGAATATAATACATAGCAGCAACAGACCATGATCCCAGAGGAAGAAGTGTAGTGAGAGCATTTTGGATAGGAATTGAAAAAGTTGTTGCTACCACCGAATATGTTGGTCTTTTTTGGATCGGATCAAACGGAAAACTTATACATATGCAGAGATATCCCACAATTGGAATCCCAAAGGTAAGATATGAATACGGTTGCCAAGTTGTAATCCCAACAATCGTGTTTCCAATGGAAATCTGGACAGCCTCTAAGAGTGATCCGATAGCCAAAAGCAAAAAGCCAATAATCCGAAAGCGTAAGTATGTATGATTTTTTGTGTATGCATCAAGATACAGCCAGGCAGCTGCAAAATAGACAAGCGCTCCAAATATATATACCGCATAATGAAATTGTGAACTATATAATTGAAACCACATATTACTACTGTACTCTCTTTGCTACTTCCGTTTCTATATGTGTTTGTATAGATTGAATAAACCCGTCTTTTGAGATACGAATAAAAAGTGGCCCTGTATGACGACCTATCGTTTCAGCTACGTCGCCATCCGGATCAGCTATAAGTGGCAACCCAATATGCGCGTCTCTACGCCATGATTGAAGAAATGAATCATGTTCATATGGCAAGAGAAATACCATAGGTCTATTCGTTTCCTGAGATAGATGCTCTACTCGAGTAGCAAACTCTATACTCTCGGGCATCCATGTGTTCATCATAACCACTTCCATATCCGTATCTAAGAGGATATCCCGAAGTTTAGAAAGATGTTGGGGTATTTGTATAAATATTTTTTCCTCATCTGCTCTATGTATGTCTAAGAACTTATTCGGATAAATTTCAACCTGATCATGCCATGACAGACACGGAGAAAACCAAAGAATGGAAAAACAACGAGTGGGATTCATCAAAATTTGTTCAGAGACAATCGTTGAGTCCGAAAGCGTGAAGGACGATGTATCTACTGGTTTATATCCGTGCGACTTCACACTCAATCTATATGTTCCCTTGGGTAAATTCCAAACATAGCACGACCCTTTTATAGGATTTTGTTGATCAAATGCTTCAGCTTTCCACGGAAGAAATTTTTGCTGCATCTGGTCATAAGAATATATAGAAACTGAAGCGGATATCCGAGAATGAGTTTTTGCATCCAAAATACAAGCAGGATTTGTGATTAGTATCGTATACAGTGGAATAACTACCGATGGGCGGATCGTATCATCAAGCTCTACTGAAAGTTTATATTCACCTGCTTGTGAAGGAGTAAATGAAGCCTCCCACATTCCATATTGAAATGACGTCCTAAGTGAGATACGTTCATCCATTCCGTCCAACCTGCCGACGAGTAGTATGCCTTTCGAAACGCCACCGATTGTTGGAATATATATTGTAAATTTCTGGGAGGATACGCCATGGAACGTCCCAGATGAATCAGGGAGAAGGATAGCTGACCCGTTTTTAACTATGGTTATCCCCGCCCTCGGAGCTATACGATCAATTGCATACGCATACGGCCCTATTGTAGTGGTATTTCCTACACCATCTGTTGCACGAATAAAAAGAGTGTATACCCCTTCCTGATCACTTTCCAAGATATCTGAGGAAAATTCAACACCACGATCTGTGACTGTTCCGGAAAGAGCTCGCCATGTTTTTTTGTCGTTGATTGAATAGTCAATTGAAGCAACTCCGCTCGTATCCAGAATTGTGCCTATAAGTTTTGGTGTTTTACTCATGACAGGTTTAAACGTAGAAGCCAATAGAATTGTGGGACCCAAAGAGTCGAGTGAATATGTTATAGGTGTACTTATTGATACATTCCCAGCCCGATCAATTGCTTTTACTGTTATCTTATACAATCCTGATACTGTTGCATGCTTTGGGGTAAATGAAAAGTCCAGCGGTGCATTGGAACTGGAACTAATTCCAACGATTCGGGTAAATGCCGCCGAATTAACGGTATACCACACGCTATCTATCCCACTTTCATCTTTTACGCTTACTTTCAATGGAGGAATTGCTTTATAGACAGATTGCGCTACATCATGAACGATAACAATTGGAGCAGCACGGTCCGGTAACGGCGTTGGAGTAAGAATGACAGTATTGGTGGTTATTGTTGTTAGAACTACTGGTGTTGGCGTAGGTGTTGCTTCGCCAGGAGTTGCTGTTGGAGAAATCGTTGGAGTAACTGCTTCGGTAACAGTGAATGAAAAATCACCTGAACTCCCAACCATATTATTCCCTGAGGCATCAGACGAGACATCAATACTCCACGGCTGAGTTGATTGCGTTTGAGAACCAGTTGTTATATCCACATCCACTGTTACTGAATCTCCGGGTGGAATTTCACCTCCTGATAGAATTATTTGATCACCGTCTGATTGAGCCTCCCAACTTGTATGAACATCCCCTATCGTTATAGCCTCTGTTGGTCGTTGTATAGAAATTGTACGAACAGTATCCGATGATGTTCCATTATGGATCGTAAACTGGATTGTGCCGCTCGAATTTACAGGTATTTCGTGTATCGAAAGTGTCGTTGTAATCAGCCAAAGCTGCGCCATGACATGAGACGTTATTAAAAAACATGCAGCCACAACACAAAGGATGCCGAATATTCGAGTTCGAGTTGTCTTCATAGATCATTTGTTTGATGCAGCGTCCGCAATCGGTAAGGTAAAGCAAAACTCGGATCCCACCCCTTCTTCTGACTTTTCCAGCCAAATTTTACCACCCATGCCCTCGATAATAAGGCGTGAAATATACAATCCCAAACCGGTACCCTTTGTGGTATCTCTGGTAAATAAACTGCTTCCTGCCTGTTGGAATTTCCGGAATAAAAGGCTTTGATTTTCTTTGGATATACCCCTCCCTGTGTCTGTGACCCTGCAACGTACCTTGTCCACATCTGGGACAAGATGCACGACCACTTCACCTTTTTCCGTAAACTTCAGAGAATTACCCACTAAATTGAGCAATGCTTGTTTTGTACGGTCACGGTCAGCAAAAACTGAATATACAGTCCCGGTATCTTCGAAGCGCACGAGGACATTTTTTTCCAGAGCTGACCCTTCAAATTCTTTTACGGACTCAAGTGCCAGATCCCGAAGATCAAATGATGCATTTTTGAATTCGATCTTTCCCTGTTCCAGTCTACTGACATTTAAAAAGTCATTCACAATATCTATGAGGCGCAGACTCGAGGCATGAATATCTGCTATCATTTCCTTAAGATCAGGGTCTGTTAACTTCTCACCGTAAAAATCCATAATCATAGATGTATTGCCGCGTATGGCCGTCAGCGGTGTGCGAAGCTCATGAGATGCGATGGAGAAAAATTCATCTTTACTTCTCTCCATTACTTTTCGTTCTGTGATATCTTCGATTAAAAACACTGCACCAATGACTTTATCCTGTGTGTTTTCTATAACGACAACGGGGATAATCCATATTTTTACGATCTTCCCCCGATAATTTATATCTGATTCAAGGATGGTCTTCTTATCTGTAATACAGGAACTAAACCGATGGGATAAATCCAAGGTGTCTCCAAACATGGCATTGATATCATCAATGGTAATTACTGTATTGTTGCTCCCAAGGATATTTGGCAGGAGCGAATTGGCAATAAGAGGCCTTCCTGTAGTATCCATGAGTAAATATCCCATATTCAAACTGTTTATGGAGGCAATCAGTTTCGCGCGTTCATCATGAAGTTCCTGCGTACGGACTGCAACTTCATGTTCAATAGTCTCTTTTACCTGCTTATCTTTCGTAATATCGTGAAAGGAAATAAGCGCACCTATTATCGCGTCATTTTCTTTGAGAGGCGTTGTGGTAATAGCTATAGGTATTTTCCCGTTTTTTCCCTCTATGTATTGTTCATCGTCTAATCCATAATTCAATGATGATCCCTGCTGTAGTGTTTCCGATACAATTTGAGCATCCGCAACAGTTTTATGTTCTCCGGAATAATATGAGGTAAAATCACTGAGCCGTTTCCCCAACATGTCCGCCTGATTCATACCAAGCATGCGCTCTACAGCGGAATTGACCATTGTAACACGTTGTTTTTTATCCAAAACAAACAGCCCCTCACTCATTGTTGAAATGATTGCAGTAGCACGGTCACGTTCTGTTTGTACTTTTTGCTCCAAACTTTTTGTATCTTCCAATATGTTGAGCATTGCAACTTTCATTTCTTCGAGTTCCTGTGCCCGTTTTTCTTTTTCAATTTCCACCTGGTGTGTTTTTGTTATATCCTCACCGGCTGAAATTGTTGCAATGGGAGATCCATCAGCATTTCGAAGAACAGATGTGTGCCAAGAAATAAGATGTCGGTAACCACCCAGATCCACAACTGTATCGGTATGCATTGATGGTGTTGAACTATTGACCTGATTTGCAAGTAATGTACTTAATCTGCTGTGTTGTGTTTCTTTATCCTCAGGAGGAATAAATGTATCAAACCAATCTTTCCCTAATATATCTTTTTCCTGTCCGTTTAACGTTTCACATGCCTTTTTATTGACCAATGTAATTTTACCGGTCGGACTCATAACAACGATCATGGTACCTACTATATCTATATATATTTTTGATCTTGTACGTTCTTCTTTCAGCAAATGTTCTGAATATTCGAGAGATTGGAGCATTGTGTTGATTGATTGGGAAAGCTTACCGATTTCATCATTTGTTTTCATGCCGGCTAAGCGACGAGACATATCTCCACTTTTCCCAATTTCCCCAACATCTTTAGTCAGAAAGTTTATCGGACGAATAACAAAATAGGTAAATCCAGCAAGTGTTATAAACAGAAATAGGATTGATCCTACTATGCCAACTATTCCTACCGTACTAATGGTTTTTTGTGCCTGCACAAAGACTTGCCTATCCATAGATATTTCGACGGGAAATGCCGGCTTACCGTAAATATCCTTGATGAGGATGTATCCTTCTATTATCTGTTGATCCTTTGTGATTCCTTCAAATCTGGATCCTGCCATGAGCAAATCAAGTGCCCGTTGTCCATGATTTTTCACCATTTTTTCAAGCGTATACCTTTCTAACTTCAATCGGGTAATACGATCAAGCCGTTTGATTTGTTCTTCGTCAAAAAACCGGGCAAATACTAGCACTCCCCGAGCAGGACCGTCTCCATTTGATGTAAGGATCGGACGGGAAGCAACAATGAAGGGGCCGTCAGCCGTCATAATAAACCCTGAAACGCTCTTACCTGTCGCATAGGGAGAAAAAAGCCCGTTCGGATCTGTAAGTTTTGTAGTTAATTCCGATGAAATATTCTGGTTTCCAGGTTTAATCAAATCGTGAGCTTTCGTATGCACAATAGATCCCTTACCATCTATAAATGCCATCAGCTGAATTCCTAGGTTTGTCATGGTACTGTCCGTAAGATTTGATTCCTCATACTCTTTGTTCTTATCAGATATATATGTATACGTATCATCCCAAGACGACCAGTCACTTATCTTTGTGTTTAAATTATCTATTTCTACTTCAAATGCCTGTTCCACCCGTTGAGCATTGAGTTGCACCCGATCGTTTTCAACAACAGAAAACCCCTTGTTTAACACATATGCCAATACCCCAACAATGCCAAGCATAAGAAAGATAATGCTTATGGTCGTAAAAATAATTGTTTTATTTTTTAATGTCATAGTGTTAGGTTTTACTTCGGAGTGAATCCAATTCCTTTTTCAGTTCGGTCATGCGAAGTTCTCTACCAACCATTAAACGGTTCATCTGTTCATACTCTTTTGATTTTAGCTCTATTTCCTGTATCTTTTTTTCGAGTTCGACGGTTCGCTCTTTTACCTGCTCCTCAAGTGTCCCCGTGAGCTGTTGGATCTTAGTTGTCATAGTATTAAATGCTTCACCCAATTTACCAATTTCATCATTTGAACGGAGCTTTACACGCGCCGACATATCACCGGAGCTAATCCGAGAAACCGCATAGGAGAGTGATGTTATAGGTAAAAAAACAGTCTGTTTAAGAACCGCTATGAATGCTACTGCGCTCAGCACAATAATGCCAAGGAACAATATACTTGTCGGCACAATCGTTGCTGTAATGGAGGACTGAATTTCTCTGAGAGGCATTTGGATCATGGCAATCCATCCGTTACCTTTATACGATAAATATCCCGGTTCCCGTGCATAGGATACAAGAGCAGGGGCACCTGTTTCCAAGTCCGGAAATATACCTGTTCCAGAAAACTGTTTCGATGCCTGAATAAAACTTGTGTGCTTAGAATAATCAGAAAATGGGGCTGGGTTGTGAGTATCTTCATGATTACTGCTAATCTCCAGACCGCTTGCCGATATAAGATTTACTCCTGAAATACTGATTTGTTCGAGTAGCTCCTGAATCGGTTTTATAGAGTAATTTCCCAGAACCACGCCAATAACAGGCTTCCCGATTCGACTTTTGTCTTTTATCGGTGAGGCAAAAAGGATAGAGTATATTCCAAGATTGTTTTTATGGATATCGGAGTGTACATCAACACCTAACAGCGCCTTTTGAAAAACAGATGTGCTTACATCATCTGTCAGTGTCGAATCGACAACAGATTGTTGACTGGACGCCAGAATTTTCCCCTGTGTGTCAACATATGATACCGATTCCCAGGGACCACTGACTTTTGAAAGGTCAGTCAGTTCTTTTGATATACGAGATGCATCCTCAACACGTTTACCAGACATAAACGCTTCAGTTTGTGGTTCTGCAGCTATCTGACCAATATCAAGCTGCCGTTCATATAACAGGTTATCTATTTTTATTATGACCTGCTTCGTTGTCTCGACAAGTTGCCGTTTTACCATATCGTGAAGACTGTCATTCCAACGGGTTACAAATATTGAACCGACAGCAATACTAACACTGATAAACAGTACAATAATGCTTATAGATAATTTTGTTGACAGATTCATGTTGGTGTTATCGGATAAAATCCGTCGTATATGCATCCGTTACATCCATATCATGGGTAATCGTATTTGAATCACGAAGCAGCTGATACGTTCTCTTCCAGTCAACAAAATTCATCTGACCTACAGAGCCTCCCATTGTAGGCTTTATCAATGGTGTTGATCCTATAAGCAGCGCTTTTTGATGAGAAGGCGTCATTGATGTGTTATTTGCATCTTTATAGAGGAGCGTATATGCGACCGCGTCATCTACATGTTCAAGCGCGTACTCCCACCCTTTGAGCGTTGTTTGTACAAATGCGCGAACACGATCCGGGTATGTTGTAATCATATCCTCGGTAGTGAACAGTACATCAGCGTATGATTTCACCCCATATTCATACGGGGCGATAACCGTTACCTTTTGTCCAGCCTCTTCGACCTGAATCGGCTCATTAGTCACATATCCGGTTGCAATATCCACTTTGTGTTCCAACAGTGGCGAAATATCAAAATTTATCGGAATTTCCTTTATATTTTTAGTATAGTCTATCCCCTGTGCAGAGAGCATCGCATGGATAATGGTTTCAACATTAACACCCTGTTCCATACCAATGGTTTTGCCAATAAAATCTATCGGTTTTTTAATCCCGGATGAAGCAAGTGTGTATGCAACCACGGGATTTTCCTGATATATGACTGCCAGTGCCTTTACCTTTACGCCTTTACTTCTGGCAACAAGCAGTTCATCCGCTCCTGCCACTCCAAAATCTGCTTTTCCGGCAACTACTTCATCTATTGGGAAATGGACATAATCAAACGGTTTTAACGTGACGGAAAATCCTGCATCCCTATACCATCCTTTTTGATCCGCCACATAGTGCCCTGCAAACTGTGATTGATGGTACCATTTCAAAAATACTGTTATCGGAACGATCGGCTTCCTTGATATATTGGCATTTCGGGCAAATATAAACCATCCAGCTACCGCAACAGAACAGATAAGAACGATACCTAAAAACAGGACAAATGATTGTTTCATATACCATCCTCCTTTTTTTCTTCAGATAATCGTTTAATCTCATCCTTCAGTTCGCGCATTTTCAGCTCACGACCGATCATCAGTTTATTCATACGTTCCAGTTCTTCTGTGCGTTTTTTGAGTTCCTCTTCAGCAATTTTTTCTTTGGAAATATCTTTTTTTACCGCGACGTAGTTTGTAATTTCTCCACTGCTGTTTTTGACCGGAGAGATGGAAATTGATTCCCAATAAGTGTCACCGTTTTTCTTTTTATTTTTAAGCTCACCTCTCCAGATATTTCCGGACGAGATTGTATTCCAAAGCTCCGCATATACTTCAGGAGATGTTTCTCCTGATTTTAAAATCCGAGGGTTTTGACCCTTTGCCTCTTCCAATGTATAGCCAGTGTTTTGGGTAAAAAACGGATTAACATATTCGATTGTGCCGTCTTTATCAGTAATGACAATGGAATCAGGACTTTGTTCCACAGCATAGGATATTTTTTGCAGTCGTAACTCATTTTGTATAGCATTCGTAACATCTTCTATAATGCCTTCAAATAGCACAGTGCCATCGTCAAGTTTTTTTAATATTGCTGATGCATTTCCTATAAAATTTTTCCCTTTGCAGGTGACAAATTCTATTTTTTCATTTTTTAAATACCCCTGATCCAATACTTTTTCTGCGTATTTCTGTCTTTTTTCCGGATAGCGATAGAAATCGCTCACATTGTGTGAAAGCATTTCCTTTTCACCGGACGCTTCAAACAGAGAGATCATTGATGAGTTCACTGCTGTAAAATGACCTTTTTCACCCGGAAGACTGCTGAACACACCGATATTCAGACTTTCTGTAAGCAATTCCAACCGTTTGTTTATTTCATCAAGCGATTTTTTGCTAGCTTTCTCTTGGGTAATGTCCCGTTGAATAGATACAAAACCGATAATTTTTCCTGTATCATCCTCAATGGCATTGGACGACCCGTATAGTGTCAATAAACGGCCGTCTTTTGATTTATTTACTATTTCCCCACGTATTTCCTGTTTTTTTAGTATTTTTTCCCAGAACTGCGCGTACCCTTCCTGAGGAATTAACCCGCTTTTTATAATCCGAGGCGTCACTTTACCAACTACCTCCTGTGCTTCATACCCAAATATATGAGTAAATGCGGCATTTATGTACGTAATGATGCCGTCAGTATTTGTGATAAATATAGCCTCACTTGATGCATTTATGGCTTTCTGCAGTTTTAAAATATTGTCTGTAATTGATTTCCTATCCGTGATATCGCGGGAATGAAGTAATATGCATTTCCCAAATTGCGGTAATTCACGTATCCGCGCTGAACATTCAAGCCAAATCCATGTGCCGTTCTTATGTTTATACGGCACCTCAAAACGATAATTTTTTTCGGGATGCAAGAGCGCTTCAGGAACGAGTGCTAAAATACCCGGAGAATGTTCAGGGCGGATAAGTGTAAATGCATTTTTCCCTATCAATTCGCCCTCATCGTATCCTAAAACAGATTTTACAGCGGCGGATTCAAATAAAATTTCACCGGTCAGAGACAAAATACTTAATAAATCAATAGACTCTTCAACAAGATCCTTATAAAAATCCAGTGGTAGTTCCATTATACCATTACAACTGATCCGCTATATATTTTGATATGTAATATGCCGGCAACACACTCAAAACAAGCAGCAGTGCGGTAACGATAAATGTATACTGCACAGACGATCCTGCGGCCTGCAGAATAGCGCTTTGTGGACGGCCGACAAATAGCATACCAACCGGATTACTGTCTACATCCTGAAGCGGAACAAATGCTGCAGTATACTCTATACTCCTCATGGGAATGGTACCCGCATACAACGCCCCTTTGCGAAGTACGGTTGAGAGCACATCTTCATGTTCTTCTTTAGAGCCAATAACCCTAGTTACGCCGTCAGGAGATACAAACGTGGTTGCTGCCACAGTATTGTCACCATAAACAGATGCGTCTAATCCTGTTGTTTTTTTCATACCATCCACGAATGCGGTATCTATGCCCTTGCCGACAACAATAACGCCGATGAGCGTATTTGACGTACTACGTATTGCTGCACTTGCACGAATGGATAAATTAGGTGAAATCACACCTTCTTTCGAAACGATTGTAGATCTGGATTCACCCGTCAATGCACGTTTGACAAGAGAATCAGAGAGCATCGAATCTCCGACACGATCGCGATCCTCCCCACGGGCTAGCACCTGACCCGACGCGGAAATGATCAGGAAATTTGTGTAACGCTTTGCCAACATTTGTTCTGTCGCGATATTTCCCAACGTTTTTTTATCGGATGCCTCAATGGCAGTCCGAATAGACTGATTCAAAGCCAACGACTCTGCATCTGAAACCAACTGTTCCCGTTGACTCGTGAGAGCAAAATCTAAGACCTTTACATCCGTTTCTATCTGTCTAACGGATTCCATTTCCATATTGCGCAATAATAATCCTGTAAAAGACACTGTGGTAATAAGAAAAATTGCCAAAATCGTTGAGGTATAGATCATAAAAAGCTGTGCCTGAAACTGCTTTAGCAAATAACCAAATACCCAACGACACATAATCAACATACTTAAAAACAAAAACACAACAGACAACGTCCACATAACACCAAACGGCGCTACCAAAGAAAACACAGTTACATTCGTACTCGTTTGAAACAGCGATGTTAGTTTTAACAGTTCACTAAGACTCAGAAGAAAAAATGAAAAGGCCAGAGGTTTCAGGTGATCTTCCAAACCTATGGTTGCCCGTTTCAGATACAGTAACCCCACCAAAACAGAGCCAATAGGGCTACATAACATCGGCACGGATATTCCAACAGGTATAGGAACCACTGAATGAGCATGCGTATCTGATGGAGTTTTCTCTATCGGATCAATTAAGAGACTCGACACCAGCGTGACAAGGCCGATGGATCGAAAATACACTGCGAGCATCTGTGGGGAAATGCCAAATAGAACAGGTGTTTTAAGTATGGTGGACTCAACAACTATTGCCTCCAAAACAAAGGATAATGACAACAATATATAGCCGATGAGTTTTACAGTAACCTTTGCTTCACGTTTCTCTTGCCATGCATCATAGTACAGCCAAAACACTGCAAAAAAGACTAATGCCGCGAATAAATATACGGCAAAATGAACATTTTCCAACAAAAACGGTATCCACATAGGCAGGCTACTCCTTACTAGTATCCATCATTTTTTCTTTTGTCGCTAGACCCTGAATGACCGCCGTGATTATTCCCTTTCTATTTACAAACATATGCAGTGGTGATGATCTGTATTGAAGCGGCTCAATGAGCGTACCATCAGGGTCAGCAACCATTCGGAATGTATACGCCCCCCGTTTCATGAATGTACTTACAGAGGCTGCACTCTCGTGCGGAACAATAACCAACAGATTGACAGAGGCATTCCCAGACATATTGTCCAAAATTGCCAACTGAGAGGGAGTCAGAGGAGACCAGGTATTCAAGAGCGTTATTATGCTTGGTTTCCCACGAAGATCCAATGAAGAGATTTGTTTACCTTCAAATGGAAAACTGAAAAACGGCAACTGCTCGCCACGCAGAGACTTCTTTACACTAATATCTGAAGAAGCTGCACTGATGGAAGATCCTGTTAGGACAACATTGGTCTGTGTAAAATCCGGTAATGGGATAATCCAAGATCCTAATTGTATGCCAAATGCACGGGATATAGAGATATCTTGTGTCAGCGCAGTCATATGATCAAAGGTAGCAATATCACTCACAATATTCCGATACCCGAATGCATACACGCGTATATAATATGTTCCTTTTGGAAGAATAAATGCATAAGAACCGGATGCATCGGTCCTCATGGGGTTTTGTTGCCCATATGAAGAGCCATCCCACGACACAAACGAATTTGTCGAGGTGTTTTTTACAAACACTTCAACCGTTGCACGCTCAATTGGATGAGACTGATTATCTTTTATTGTTCCTGATTTCATTACGATAACCTGCAGCAATTCCTTTATTGTTTTATTTGCTGCCCCATCAATGGCTGAACCATATATCCGATATATGCCGGGATCATCAATATGAACCGAAGCTTTCCAAAGTCCCGTATCTACATTTTTTCTGGCGGGAATCTCCGCTACTTCCCCTTTGCTGTTTTCAATCGAATACACCATCGATACTGCTCCTCCTATCACAGACGTCGTCAACTGATATTCGAGAGATGTAACAAGCGGCAAAGATTCCCCCTGCGGTTCTATAACCTGTGAACCATTCGTAACAATTGTCGCACCAAATTGCGGAGGCAATCTGTCTATGACGTACGCACCTTTTTTAACGGTGCTGATATTTCCCTTTCCGTCACTTGCACGAAACACTAACGTATAATTGCCGTCATCCGTCTGGAATGGCGCGACAGTAAATGATACTGATGTCTTCCCATAACCCGTTGCATCTTCTACAGGCAGATAGTTCATGCCACCGTCAAGCGAATACTCGATTGATACCACACCACTGGCATCCCGAGCGACGCCCTCAATGTCTGGTGGTGTTTTGTATGTTTTTTCAAGTTTCGTGGAAATGCTTACGGAAGGGCCGGTTCGGTCAGGAATAGGTGTTGGAGACGCAAGTATAATCGTGCGGGTCACCGTAGTCACAGTACCGGTCGTTGTCGTGCCTGAATAACCGGATTTTGCCGTCGTAAATGTATTATCACCCGATCCCGTTTCGTTACCTGAACCGTCTGCACTTCTGACATTATAGTGATATGTTGTATTTGCTGATAACCCACTGATTGTTACGCTGTGTGAGGTTGTGTTACCGTCCCCTGTTGCCGTTGATCCATATCCGTCCGAAGTACCGTAATCTACAGCCGTTGAGGATGATTCATCTGTCGTCCATGTGATTTTTGCACCTGAGTCCGTAATATCTGATACGACCAGATCCGACATGCCCGGTCCACTTGTATCCGGAGGTGTTGAAGAAATCGATGTAGATAAGGATCCAGTACAGGAGGTAGGATTGTCACCACTTTCATTGTCTGATACTTGAACAGTCCAATTTGCTCCGGATTGTTCTGATGAATCGGTTTGAACCGTAAACTCCAATGTCCCACCACCTGACGGTGATACTGATTGTCCCGTGAGCGTTATATCACTTGCTGACTGACTCACGCTCCACCCGCCAATGCTGTTTCCTGTTATCGTAAAGTGATCAGAAGGACGCGAAATATGCATCCATGAAATTGTTTCTCCACTTGTATTAACAAATGATACGGAGTATGTGCCTGATGATGATGGCGTGACATTTGAAGGAGTTATGCTTGCATCACACGAAGAAACAGCCGCATGCACTCCGGGGACAAACACAACGTACAGGATAAAACTATATACTATATATGTAATAAAACGGGCAGTTCGTTTCATATAGAAACACGTATACTTCCATAATGAATCAATCGTCGAAATTGTGCAATAATAAGAAACATAATAAACTCATGAATCTGAATGTGTTCCGACGATATGCTCCCTATGTAATACTCTTTTTTTTCGCCTGTTTATTTGTCCGCCCGTTTGACGCTAATCCTGATTTTTTCCACCATATCGCATCTGGAAAATTTATAGTAATGACGCATGCATTCCCGTTTACAGATACCCTCACGCACACGGCGTACGGCAAACCTTGGATTGCGTATGCCTGGGGGTCCGGTATCATACTCTATCTGTTGTATACAACACTCGGACCTGTTGCCATTTCACTTTTTTTTGGATTGATAGCGTACTTCACCTTATTGCTTCTCTGGAAATTGCTTGAAACATACAAACTTGCCGATCGCGTAAAGATTCTTGCGATTGGGATGGTTGTTCCACTGTTACTGGTTCGATTCCCTCACAGGCCTGAAGTATTAACATATCCGTTTCTTGTTTCCCTCCTGTACATAGGAAGGTGCACACGTAAACATCCGATATATCTTTGGATGATTCCCTTTATCCTTTTACTATGGTCAAATATGTACGGATCCAGCACAATCATTGGACTGATTCTATCTATTATTCTGTTGGTGCGCTATGCTGTTTCACAAAAAAAAATCTTCAGCGCACTATCGGTGATACTACTTAGTATCTTAGCTTCTTTGTTAAATCCAAACGGCATAAAAAGCCTATTATATATTCTCTATATACCAAAGGTAGCGACATATGAAGGAGAATGGGCAGGAATCATTGACATGATTCGACTCATGCCACAGTCCTATCTAATAGGAGCGCAGTACTCAATGATGGTATATGCCATTGTATTACTAATACTAGTAATTCTATTCACGTTTGTTCGGAAACAACTCATTCGTTTTCCGTTTGAACTTCTTTGCTCACTCTCTTTATTGATTCCTATATTTGCCTTCCGTCAAATTGCATTGGCTGGAATACTGATTACACCCTTATTTGCCATTGCCTTATCATCTGTGCCTACACAAAATATACTTCCATATATTTGCACTGTAATTATTGGCAGTTTATGTTCACTTATGTTGTATACAACCCCAATGGGTGTAGTTGCCAACACGGTACAAATAGACCGGCTTCTTGCGTTTGCCAAAGACTCGGGTATTCATGGAAACGTGCTCAATCAGGTACAATTAGGAAGCATCATCGGTTATTATCTTTCCCCTTCGTTGCGTCCATTTGTAGACACCAGAGATGATTTATTTTTGGAATCCCGGTCTCAAAAGGATTTGTACGAAGCCGTATTAGAGGGAAAAGATATCCACAGTATGTTATCTGATTACGCTATTGATGTGATTGTTGCTGACCTTATTACAGATACTCTCTCTTATCAGCCTATATTCTATTCACCTGATTGGTCCGTCGTATACCTACAGGACCGATATATGATAGCGGTACGCAAACACCAGGCAGATGAATTAAAATTACAGACATATTCATTTGCCGACCCCTTTTCTCCGACAGGAGCTAAACGAGGCTTTGAAGACAAGGCTGCACAGTATTACCAATCACAACTCGAGATATCTCCTGAATCATATTTTTCCCATACAACATACGGAACAATACTGCTTGCGTCCGGACATCCGACTGAGGCATTAAGGGTATTTGAATCTACACCGATCCAAAAAGGTCCGTATAAAAAAATATTTGATAATGAAATTACAACCTCAGAGGTTATCGCATTATCAAAGATCGGAGCATGCGATCAGGCACGTATGAAACTTGATACGATAAGCGGCACAAGATCTTTTGGTTTGGTTGGATTTATCCATCCCATTTCAACAAAAAAACAAAAAAGTCTGGCATGGTATTACTTATTGTGTGAAAGGAATCGGAAAAAGTCAGCAGAATCATTGCAACAATATCTCACTGATTCCATGATTCCACCATCAGAAAAAAATGCGACACAATTACTCTATACGGCTGAATTTTCTCACTAAGGAATAAGTTTCAACAGATTCGGTGCAACAATATGTGCCACCCGATCATTGCCAAGTGGCGTCATATGAATATCCCACGGGTAATAACACCCTGGACAACCATCTGCACGGAATGATGAAAATACGGAAATAATACTCATGTCTCGGGATCGAATGCCGTCTGCAAGTGGAGTTTCAATATCCAAATCCAAAAGCGCGGGATCGACATTATAGCCAGTATTTTTTCTGTATGTCTGATATTCGCTATTGACCATCTCCATAGGTGGCAGCAGTACAATAACGACAGGACGTCCCTTGGCGCATGTTCGTTTGAGGACATCAAGCTGTTTGAATGTTTCTGACAGCGCAAACTCCAGATTACGTTCATCAAGCATTTTTACAACATAATCAGGTTCTGTATATGAAAACGTTAAAATATCTGAATTAATGCCCCCGGACAAAAAACCGGATATAGCATCATGTGATAAACGCTTCATAGCATCAGGATGTTCTGTAAACATGTCACGAGCACGTACACTCCAGTTTTTGTTGATATATAAGGGAGTGGTCTGTTTTGTTACCACACCCAGAGCATCAACCAACACCGGTGTTCGAATTTTAAATAGTGTCGGAAACAGCCTATCCAGAAGTGTATGTTCTTTTTCTTCAAACAGGGCTCTGCCAGCATTTTGGTACAGATCATCGGTTCCGTAAAACCCTAGCAGAATCATATCAACATCAAACCTGTCAGCGTACGCACGGCATGCATCTGTTTCTGTCGTTGTCCCTACGCCGGGAATCGCAGCATTTATGATTTCTATAGGTTTGCCTTGAGATCTGATGAACTCTTCGGTTTTTTTAACCCATGAATCTTTTGGATATACTCCCCATCCGTATGTAAACGAATCACCTATGGCAAGAATTCTATAGGTGCCATTTGGTTTCGGATTTTTTACTATATCGTTTCTGATACCCTGTGCGGATATCGTGGCTTCCGTATGGTATTCCAGAGTATCAAATACCAGAACTTTACCCGGATTCATCGCATAAAAATAGCCTGTTTTGTACAGATATGCACCAACCAAACGATCTATCCCCATCAGAAGTGCCAGCACGAGCGTGATTCCAAACACAATCAGGGTAACTTTTTTCAATATATTTGAGAGGTTCATTCGTAGTATTATATAGGAAATGAAACGTCTTAGCGTTGGTATCATCAGTGTCCTGTGTGCAATACTTGTAACTGAATTACTCCTCCGACTATTTTACCCTCAAATCACTGCATCGAGTTTGGTACTTGCGTACGATTTTCACTGTTTTGTACGCGGAGATTTTTATCATATGGTGCTTAAAAAAAACAGCACCTGTCCGCTTAAATCAACCACTCATGCATTTCCGGATGTCACAATTCGAACCAATAGCTTAGGCATGAGAAATCCGGAAGTTCAGATACCAAAACCTGCTGGTACATTCCGTATACTTATGATCGGCGATTCATACGTAACAGGATGGGGTGTTGAGGAAGAACAATCACTTCCGAGACTTCTGGAGCAGAAATTACAATCAGATTTTCCCGGCAAACATATTGAAGTTATTAATGCAGGTCTCCCCGGAAGTGGGCCTAATTATTACTATCTTTTTATGAAATACATAGGTATGAAGCTTCAGCCTGATTTGGTCATTGTAGGCTTTCTTATGCTCAATGATATCGTAGATAATGTCAGCCATACGACATGGCTTACTGTCGATGAGCATGGTTTACCATTGACTGTTTCCCATTCGTTATCACGAATTGACGATACGGGAAATATAATACCATCATCTATCCCTGATAAATTCACTACACCTTTTTTGAAATATTCTCATCTATATGCGCTCATATATGACAGCATACATCCACCCAAAGATGAAAACACATCACAAACAGAAAACCCTATCAATGAACATACATGCCTATATAAGGAGTCATGTCATATGCTAGATGACGCAAAAGAGCGGACAAAAAAACTGTTTTTAGGGATAAAAAACATCGCAACAGAAATAGGTGCGACAATACTTATTGCCCAATTTCCCTCTCAGCTGCAAATTGAGAAAAAAGCCAGATTAAAATATGGCATACTGATACCTCTCTTGCCCGCCGATAAAGATAGGCCGTACAAAGAATTTGGAGTTTTTTTTGAATCTAATGGTATTTCCCATTTGGATATGCGTTCACAGTTTGCCGGATATCCTGTCACGGAAACATATTTTGCTGAAGATGATCACTGGACACCAAAAGGTCATGAAGTTGCCGCAAGTGGTATACGGGAGAAACTCCATGAGTTTATTCAAACACATTAGCATTGTCGGTTTATCTGTGGTAGCTGCCCTTATAGTCGCTGAATACGCTATACGTACCGTTGATCCGCAGATTACGATTGATTCGGTTCAAACACCATACACGTTTGATTGTTTTACAAAAGGTTCATATTATTGGGTAGGAATGAAGCAAAAAGCTACCTGCATACTTCACTCTCTTGATGGTGCCTTTCAGGATATACACATACAGACAACAGATTTGGGGTTGCGATCAGATACTATTCTAAAGGAAAAGAAATCAACGTCGCTTCGAATTCTGGTACTTGGTGATTCGTTTTCATTTGGCTGGGGCGTGCCATTTGAACAGTCTTATCCGGAGCGCCTTAAAGAATATCTGGCCAGACAGTATCCCGATCGAATAATAGAAATACTGAATGCATCTATTCCGGCCGCAGGGCCGGATTATTATTATCTATTTCTTAAAAAAGAAGGACTCGCATTTACTCCTGACATAATTCTCGTTGGGTTTAATATGTTTAACGATATCACATATAATATGAGTTACTCTGTGTGGGACACTGTAGATGAACAGGGTCTTCCATTGTCAGCCAGCTCATCATTGGATATGGTCAACGATGGCCGAATCCTTCCAAAAACATTCCCAATTTCACTTCGGACCCCATTTCTAAACCATTCACATTTGTTTGTTAAATTGGCCACTATGTTATCAAAAGGTATATCGACAACAACGCTATCTCCCTCATGGTATATCTGTTACTACAAACCAGGATGCCATGATCTAGACACGTCAATCGAAAAAACAAAGAAATTGTTTTCCTCTATACAGGCGCTTGGCAATACAATTGGGGCATCAACAATTGTTGCGATGATTCCTGAGGAAATACAGATACAAAGCGGCCTTGAAAAAAAATATGCAGTTCCGGTTTTATTACTGCCATCAGATATGCAAAGACCAATTACGTATTGGAATTCATTTTTCAACTCGGCTGGAATTGATCACATAGACCTAACCAAATCACTTCAATCTGAATCAGAGCGAACCTACTTTGAAAAGGAAATTCATTGGAATGCAATGGGACATGAAATTGCGGCAACCACTATTGCAAGTGAGATTTCACGCATCATAGCAGCGCAAAATTGAAGTCTCGCAAGAAATGCAATTATGGAAGTATACTAGCGTACAGAATAGGTGTACTAACTATATGAAAAAATCATATGTAAATACGGCACTTGTGTGTAGCACATTTATAGCCATCTTTTTTGCGAGCGTCATTCCGCTTCAGGACCCTGACATCTGGTTTCATCTAAAAAGCGGAGAAATCATTGCTACACGTGGCATCATTCATACAGACGTATTTTCATTCTCTGCAGCCGGACGTGAATGGTTCCCCTATGAATGGCTGTTTCAATGGTTCATGTACGAAGCACAGCAACTTCTGGGATTAGGTGCGATTCCCTATATTATAGCTGCCATTGTTACGATTCAGATGGGTATATGGTATAAGATTTCTCATCATATTTTTGATGTACCTACTGTTCCAAGCCTAGGCATACTCATTTTTTTCTATATATCCATTGCGGAGTTTATCAGCGCACGCCCTCATATAGTAGCGTACACCATACTTCTGGCAGAACTGTACGTGATGCTGCTTTACACCGTGAAGAGGAAAAACTGGCTCTGGATCACCATTCCATTGACTCTAATATGGGCAAATTTTCATGGTTCAATTTTTCTTTCTATCGCGCTGTTTGGAGCATATGGACTGGTGAATCTGACTCAAGGCACTATAACAAAAAGCCAGTGGCATACAAAAGCAGGCGTCACGTTATTGCTATGGAGTGCAGTTTCGGGAATAGTAAGCATCTTGCCACCGCTTTGGATCACACAATATAGACTATTGTGGATTTTTTGGAATGACCGGCTATTCATATCGCGGTTTATCGATGAATGGACACCGCTGTCAACAAATCCGTTTGCGTTTCGGTTTGTCAGCGGCGTGACGTTTTTAATCTGCTCAGCCTTTACTGTTGAGACAGTGAGGAACAAACAATGGAAACAGGCACTATTTATCGTTCCGGTGCTTCCATTCCTATATTTGATGTATGAGGCGTCCCGTAATGTATATCTTGGATACATTACGTTAACACTTATGGCCATTTGGATTGTTAAAATGGCGCTTGAGCATTTGGAAACACCGATTATTCGTACTCTTTATGCAATCACTGGAAGCTGTATCGTTATTTATTACGCGTCTCAATATCCTTCTAAGCGGTTCGTGCCAAGATTGTATTACCCTGTGAAAGCCACACAGTTTATTAAGGATAATCATATGCGAGGACATATGTTTAATGAATATGGATACGGCGGATACATGCTCTATCATTTATACCCGGACATCCAGATTTTTTATGATGGCCGTACAGATGTGTATCTGTGCTGCGAGATGCGAGACACAATGGATCTGGCCGTAAAGAAAAATCTAAGTGATACGGCATATAAGAT
The DNA here is from genome assembly GCA_964430295.1 of uncultured Gammaproteobacteria bacterium. GTDB lineage: Bacteria > Patescibacteriota > Microgenomatia > UBA10105 > UBA927 > CAYGFH01. The sequence goes on along the minus strand of CAYSEV010000008.1, from coordinate 4,902 downwards.
AATGCTCGACTCTCTTTGGAAAAAATATGATATTTCATATGTGGTTTCCAGACCTCAAAAACACAGCGTCCTTCGCAAAATGAGCAGAATTCTAACGGATGATCCAGATTGGTATCTTATTTACTGGGATGATGATACACAAATTTTTGCGAAAAAAGATGGGAAGAATGATGCATTGATAGAAAAATACGGTGCTACGGCAGCCACTCCGTATAACAGAAATCCGTTTCGGGATGGAATGATGGACATGGCTCTCTCTGAATATACAGCTATGCAATCCGTTGTGGACAGTGCAAAATCCAGAAATGCGATCGGATACATATATCTCAAAAAAGGAAAAATTTTCGAAGCTATTCCTGAGTTTCAAAAAGCCATGACACTCGATCCTACCTATGAATCACCTTTTATGAATCTGGCTGAAGTTGCACTTGCCCAGGGTGATCGCGAACAGGCGATCGAAGGATACAGACAAGCACTTGCTCTGGCTCCGGACCGTGGGCTTATCTATATCCGATTAGGCCAGCTGTATATTGATTCAGGCGATGCAAAAAAAGCCCTACAAATTTGGAAAAACGGTATAGAACAAACAGTTGACGCTGATGCAAAAAAAACACTGGAAGAGCTCGTAAAATCACACGGTACATAGACCATGAAAATCTCGAATCGTTTCATCCATACACTTCTATTTATGGGATGTATAGGATTGTTTCTGACAATCTCGCAGACACTTTTGATAACAGATCCGCTCGTTTGGCCGGATGAAGCTACCATGTCTGATATTGCTTCCAATATTCGTACACATGGATCACTCATGACCAATTTATTTTCTGATGTCGTTGATGGCCTTCAAACTCACGTATCGCTGTATCCACCAATTTATTTTTACGTGCTCTCTCTATGGCAACAAATTGCCGGCGCTTCTATAGAATCTGTCCGTTGGCTGTCGGTCATACTAAGTATCGGATCATTGCTTTTGATATATACCATCGGAAAAACACTGACACACTCCCGATGGTTTGCACTCCTGTCCATGTTTTTGGTGTCGATAGATATGGGATTTGGACGCGCATCCCGAATTGGGCGCATGGAATCGCTAGTTGAGCTCATGATCTGTGTGTCACTGTATTGGCATATACGGGCTTTTGAAAAAGACTCAAATCTAAATAGAGTTTTGGCAGGTATTGGCAGTGCAACTGCCACACTTATCCATCCGATTGGCGGCGTAATGACATTGGTGTTATGTGTTGATGAGCTGTTTAGTAAAAAAAGCCGTTATACGCGATTACAGAGGCTCATTTTTACTATAAGTCCTTCTATTTTTGGATTATCTATATGGATACTGTCTGAATTGCTATATTTGAACTATTTTATTGCTCAATTATCAGGCCAATTTGCTGATAAATCGAACTATGGGCCATATATCACCCAATTGTTACATGAACCGGCGTCATTGGCATTTGTAGTGGTATCACTTGGGTGTGTTCTCTATTCACTGGTTACTGATCAGCTTCGACAACGAAGTGACGTCCGACTATTACTAGTGGGGTTCACGCTATTTCTAGCTACCCAATTTGTCGGTAAGGTAATGTGGTATGCAGTATTTTTGCAACCATGGCTCTCAATATTATCCACACTTGTACTCCAGCATATTTATGGATTTTCTAAGAAACTTTCTATTGGGATTACTATTGTATTGATTATTATTTTAGGAAGTATCTACAATACAATTTATGATTCATCAAATCATAATCCTGACCCCTATCACTTATTTTCTTCAGAGGTCATTTCCAAACTTCCAATCCATGGAACATTGCTGCTAACGACAATTCCTGATTTATATTTTGATTTGTCGAGTGTTCAAAATCTCTCTTTGAGAGAATTTCCAACCGGTCCGATTCCGTTAGAAACGTATGAGCAATATATGAAATCTATAGATATCGTACTCGTTAACTTTATTCCGATTGAGTGGTTTAAAACATATCTTGAACTAAACAGACAGACCGTCATACCAATCCGTCAGCCTAATGGCGGATATGAGACAAATATAGTGATTTTGCGTCCTGCCGACAAACGGATCAGTGCAATAGGAAGGCAATAATTCTTACTGTACTTTTTTTGTGTCTCCCAGTAGTATGTGCGTATGAATCGGAGCGTTATTTTTTTTGCAAGTTTCCTGACTATGCTTCTTGAGCTTGCGCTCATTCGATTCATGGCTGCGAGTATCCCCTCCGTCGGGTATTTTACCAACCTGATCCTGCTAGGATGTTTATTTGGGATTAGTATAGGATTTTTTAGTGCTAAGTTTTCTCGACGGTTACTTCCCTATTCATTATTTGCATTGTGTATATATCTTCTTGCAATACGGCTGTTTCCGTTTGATATTGCTATCACTTCGCAGGATCAGATATTTTTTAAAGGGCTGCAGGATCAGGCAGCATCTATTCCTTCGACACTTCTCTTACCACTCATTTTTGTGGCTACGGCGATGCTTTTTATCCCGATTTCTCAGACACTTGGAAAAGCCATTAACAGAGAATCTCCACTGGTAGGATATGCGTTCGATATAGCATGAGCTCTTGTGGCAATTATGTTTTTTTCCGTGGGAAGTGCATGGTCCATGCAACCATATGTATGGTTTACGTTGGTAAGCATTGTGCTCGGGGTTCTTCTGGTCTTTGAGAAGTCATTTTCGTGGATTACTGCCCTTGGCTTATTACTTATCCCATGTATACCGTTTTCCGCCGTTTTAGGGCAAGGTGCGAACGCAAAAACAGTCTGGTCTCCCTACTCTAAACTCTCTATTATTTCCCAGGATCAAACGACACTTGGGAAAATGATTGTTATTAATTCAAATAACCTTGGGCATCAATTTATAACCGATTTCAGAACCCGTGAAGATTTTTACTTTACTCCGTATACCATCCATAAACCGTCTGCGTATAAACGGATATTGGTGATTGGCGCCGGAAGCGGCATGGATGTGTCAACCGCACTTCATGTAAATCCGACTGTAGAGCGTATTGATGCGGTAGAAATAGATCCTGATATCGCAGATTTAGGGAAAACAATGAATTTTAATAAGCCCTACGATGATCCCAGAGTTCATATCTATATAGATGATGGAAGAAGTTTTTTGGAGCATTCCCGTGAGACGTATGATCTGATTATATTCGCCCTTACAGATTCTGTGATTATTACACGGAGCGCCTCTAACATCCGCCTTGAGAGCTTTTTGTTTACCAAAGAAGCGTTTGCACTGGCAAAGTCTCACCTCTCAGAAAAAGGTGTTTTTACGCTCTATAACTATTATCGGGAGAATTGGCTTATAGATCGTATTGCCCTCATGATGAAACAAACATTTGGCTCTGATCCGTTTGTAAAAACGTATGGCGATGTGGGAAAGGCAGCTATATTTTTAACGGGTCCGGGTGCGATGACACTACTTGATTCAACGATTGATCAACACACGCCTGATGAAAACACAATGATGGCAACAGATGATTGGCCATTCTTGTATGTAAAAGACCGAACAATTCCAGATACATACAGATGGGTACTTCTGAGTATTGTGGTTATTGTCGGCGCATCTACCGTATGGATGCTCAAAGGCCAATCGCTCAATGTTGGAATGCTACGATACTTTTTTATGGGTATGGGCTTTATGCTTCTTGAAACAAAACAGCTTGTGACATTTGGACTGTTATTTGGCAACACATGGATTGTAAATGCATTGGTCTTTGGTGCGATTATGGTGAGTGTACTGGCTGCAATTGTGATATCCCGGTTTTTTATTTTGAAAAATGGATGGCTCGCACTTGTACTATTTGGATCACTCCTATGCGCATATTTTTTCCCTCCAAGTGCATTTTTACATGTCGCTCCCGTTATACGGTATATTATTGCCAGTATCCTTTACTTTAGTCCTATTGTAGCTGCAAATATACTTTTTAGCGATGCATTTAAGGATGAAACAAATCCTTCTGCAATGCTCGCTGTCAACATGTTTGGCACAATTATCGGTGGCATTATTGAATACACTGCAATGATTACGGGCTATGCATTTTTAACCTGGATTATTATGCTGTGCTACGCAATTGTTTTTACTCCCCTCTTATTGAAGAGAAGATGATGATGTGGCATCCGGTATCGGCGTATTCGTTGGTATAGGTGTATCAACCGGAGTCGGTTGCGGAGTAGGCGTCAGCGTGGGTGTAGGATTTGGCGTTGATGGCGGAGGCACCGGAACTACTGTCGGGGTAGGCGTCACAGACACACTGCCACCCAATTGTGTTCCAATTATGCGTCGAGGATGTGTAACACCAAGTGCAATCCAACTGTATTCAAGTTCTCGAGGAACAGCCATATCAAGCACGATGGTAAAGTGATCTTTGGTCACATCAGCCACTGCCGCATGAGACCCGTCACTCATGAAGGCACTGTCTGTTGCAGACTGTAGTTTAAGTGAAATTGTAACGACAGGCGGAGCATCAAACGGCGCTTCAAACGGAATTGTAACACTCGTTGTAGATGCCGGAATAACAGCAGTGCCTGCAGTATCTGAATTCACAGTAATTGCACCGCCAAACAATGCCGTTCCCTTTACCTGAATCGATTGCAGGAATGTGACAAGTGAACGGAATATAGATACTCCGTTAAATTCGCTTGACCCTCCGGCTGTTAAATCTCCATCAACTGTAAGCCCTGTTGAAACACCAAGAACATTTCCATTTACATACCCTGATGATGGTGTTGCAGACATACCAAGTGCAAAATCTGTGAATTTCTTTGCGATAATCTCATCGGTAATCATGCGCAGTCCTTCGATCTGATCTGCTTTGATTGATTGCGCTGTCAACATTCCTTTGAGATAGGCATTGCCCATGCTGTCAACGGTGAAGAGCG
>CAYSEV010000007.1:0-51438 GCA_964430295.1 uncultured Gammaproteobacteria bacterium | reverse complement strand
AAGGTGTACAATTTATACGTCCGCCGACCACACAACCGTGGGGACAACGGACAGCATATTTTACAGATCCTGAAGGAACTATCTGGGAATTACAGCAATGGAAATCTAAACCATAAAAAGGAGACATATGGACAAACCACAAACACTCAAAGGCTTTCGAGATTTTTTACCGAAGCAAATGATCGTGCGCAAAAAAGCAATTGATATTCTTACCCGTGTATTTGAATCATACGGGTTTGAACCACTTCAGACCCCTACCCTGGAGTACGGCAGTGTACTGATGGGTAAGTACGGTGAAGAGGCAGATAAGCTACTCTATACATTTGAGGATCGCGGTGGGAGGACTGTCGGGTTAAACTACGATCTCACCGTGCCCACAGCGCGAGTACTCGCACAATATCCTGAATTGCCAAAGCCGTTTAAGAGGTATCAGATTCAACCATCTTACCGTGCAGAAAACACTCAAAAAGGTAGATATAGGCAGTTTACACAATGTGATATCGATATTATCGGCCCGCGAACGGCAGTCAGTGATGCGGAAATTTTAGCGGTTATCCATGAATCACTTATAAAACTAAAGATCCCAAAGTTTACCATTCATGTAAACAGCAGGACAATACTCTACGATCTGATGAAGCAGGCAAATATACCGCAAGACAAGTGGAATACGGTGCTCCAGACCGTTGATAAGATAAATAAAAAAACGAAAGAAGAGCTTGATATTGAGTTAGGTACAAAGGGATTTGGTGAGCATATGTTCTCAGAAACAATTGCACCACTTCTTGAAAAAATATCGTTACAGTTTGCGGCGACGCAGACAACAAGTGATCCGTATTTTAATGATGTTATCTCGTATGCAAAAGAAATGGGTGTTGTGCATATGCAATTTAATCCGTCTATTGTCCGAGGGCTTGATTACTATACAGGACCTATATTCGAAACTGTGGTCGATGAACCGGCAATCGGCTCAGTAACGGGTGGCGGACGCTATGACAATCTTATACAACAATTGGGAGGACCAGACATTACAGCTGTCGGAACTACGCTCGGGCTGGATAGACTCTGTGACGTGATCGAAGAATTACATTTGTGGAGTGATCTACCGACAACCGTCACCACAGTGCTTGTCAGTCAGTTTTCTGCAGATCTGAGCCACCAGGCAGTTGCAACGGCACATGCACTTCGCACTGCCGGCATTGCGACTGAATTGTATCAGGATCCTGACGCAAAGCTCGAAAAACAGCTGAAATATGCACTGGCAAAGGGTATTCCCTATCTCATGATCCAGGGATCGGATGAAATTGAAAAAGGTACCATCATTCTCAAAAACCTTAGCACAAAGGAACAGGAATCACTGACGATTGAAGAAGTGATTGTGAAATTAAAACAGTAACAGATATCAGGTATATATGAGATTTACGACTGTCCAAAAAGCGTTTGGTGCTATTATTATTGCCAATATTATCTGGAGTGCGGCATCAGTTATTTTTAAAATATCGCTTACCAATATTCCACCCTTTACGTTGGCATTCTTTCGGTTTGCCATTGCTCCTCTTTTGCTTCTCCCCTTTCTGGGGAAAAAGGCAGCACTTCACATACAGGAGAGACGTGATCTTTGGGCACTTATTGCGTATTCATTGAGCGGCATTACAGGAAATATTATCTTTTATTTTCTTGGTCTTCAGCGAACATATGCGATAAATTCAACAATTATTGCTTCCGGAGCTCCGATTGTTACCCTCTTTTTGGCTCATGTGTTTTTACACGAAAAGATCAGCATAAGGAAATTCTTAGGCTTTATGTTTGGAGCGTTTGGACTTGGCGTTATCATATTGGAACCGCTTAAAACACAAACTGTAGATGTCTCTATATTTGGTAATCTCTTCCTGGTTTTGGCTATTTTATGTGCTGTCATACAGACAATCATCGGTCGAAGTGTACTCCAGCGATATAATCCGCTCACATTCACCTTTTGGGCATTTATTATCGGTGCTGCCAGCTTTTTACCTTTGGCAGTTCATGAATATATGACCATTCCACATCTTGTCGTCTCTCTGGATTGGCGAGGCATCATGGGAATCGTGTATGGAGCCGTGTTTTCAAGTGCTGTAGCATATTCGTTTTACGCATGGGGGCTATCTAAAATATCTGCAACTGATACATCTTTAATAGCGCACCTTGACCCAATTGTTGGGACAATTTTGGGGTATTTTGTGTTAAATGAACCCATAACCAGCGCATTTATACTGGGTGCTCTACTCATTTTCTTTGGTATTTATGTGGCTGAAGGAAGGCTCCATTATCACCCAATTCATAAGCTACGAAGACCGAAAGAGCCTGTAGAAGAGCTTCCTGTAGTGCTCTCTCCCCACCCCGTGCACAGAAATCTGCCGCATACGAAAGAAGTTATCGCTTCTCTCTATAAAAAAGACTAATTGCCTCAAGCTACTCTCATAATAGACAGACACACCCAACCAATGATATAATAAACATCTTATGAAGACATCGATTCACCCACAATGGTATAGTGATGCAAAAGTTGTGTGTTCCTGCGGGAATACATTTACTGTTGGTGCCACACGAAAAGATATTCACGTAGATATCTGTTCAAAGTGCCATCCGTTCTATACAGGTGAAATGAAATTTGTTGACACATTAGGTAGAGTCGAGAAATTCCAACAGAAGCAGAAAGTTGCTGCAGAAAAAGCAGGAGAACTCGCAGAAAAGAAGAAAAAGAAAGAAGAGCGAGTCGCAAGCCTCAAGAATCAGAAATCCCTCAAGGACATGTTGATGGGACTCAAATAATAATCTAATAATCCAATCGAACTCAATAATATAATACTCAAAATATTTTGTGACGTAGCATTGGAATATTTTTTATTGGATTATTCTTTTATTCGATTATTACACATATGAATCCAAATGTTGCTATCCTCGAATTTCGTGCAGGTCCCGGTGGAGACGAAGCAAAAATCTGGGCATCCGACCTCATGCGCATGTATACCCGATATGCAAACATCATTGGATGGAAAGTTGAGGAATTATCCGAAAATGCTATTCGCATAAAAGGCCCAGAAGCGTTTGAAAAGCTACAATACGAAGCAGGAACACACCGAGTACAGCGTGTACCCACTACAGAGCGTGCAGGACGTATACACACATCAACCGCAACCGTCGCCGTATTACCGGAAATCCCGGAAACTGAAGTTGTCATCCGAAATGAAGATCTGGAATGGGACTTTTTCCGAAGCGGTGGTGCAGGTGGTCAAAACGTAAATAAAGTTAGCTCCGCTGCCCGCGTACGACATAAGCCAACCGGTATTGTTGTTTCATGTCAGATGGAGCGCGATCAGTTTCAAAACCGTCAGGTGGCATTGTCTATGCTTCGTGCCAAATTATGGGAAATGGCGGAACTCAAAGCTGCCACAACAATCGGTGCAGCCCGAAGCGTTATTGGTCGTGGCATGAGGGCCGAGAAAATCCGAACATATAACTATCCGCAAAACCGTGTAACAGATCACCGCATCAACAAGAGTTGGCACAACCTCGACGACATTGTCGGAGGGAAACTCCAAAAGATTACTGAAGCCATGGTTGGCTCTCAGGCATAAACTTCATCAATGTCATCCCCGACTTGATCGGGGATCCCCCAGAAGAATCACCTCGTTTCCCGCCTTCGCGGGAATGACAAAAACTTTTACTGATCCGACTGATTTCCGAGTGTTATGGTCAGATTCTGCTGTTTCCCATCACGATAGACAGACATGGTTATGGTATCTCCTACTTTCTTTTTTGCAATCTGCTTTGAGAGTTCGGCATTATCACCACTGAGTCGTACGCCATCTATAGTGGTGACAATATCCTCTTCCTTGAGCCCACCTTTCTGCGCAGGACTGCCATCCACAACTTCTATAATATAGGAGCCTTCCGGAACATCGTTAAGAATTGCTACATCTTTTGTGACAACCTTATAGCGAACACCTAAGTATGGTCTATCAAACTGGCCTGTCTGATTAAAGTTTGTCAGAGCATCTTTAATGACGTTTATTGGCAGTGCAAACCCGATATTTTGCCCGTCTGATGATACAGCAGTGTTTACACCAACAACCTGACCTGAAGAGTTTAGGAGCGGCCCGCCGGAGTTACCCGGGTTGATGGCTGCATCCGTCTGAATAACATTATCCAAACGCTCTGCATCTCCCACAAATGGACTGCCTGCCGTAATGCCCCGTCCCATACCGGAGATAACTCCAGTTGTAACCGTATTTCTAAATTCTCCGAGAGCGGTGCCTATGGCTATGGCAAGTTGCCCTACTTTGATTTTTGATGAATCACCCATCTCTACGACAGGGAGCCCTGTGGCAGCGATCTTCAGGATTGCTAAATCGTTTACAGGATCTCTATATATCTTTGAGACTTCGTAGGATTTGTCACCTTTGGTAATGACCTTATATGTCGCTTCTGTATCTGATACCACATGCTTATTTGTGACGATAAGCCCGTCTGATGCGACAATAAATCCACTCCCGATATCCTGTTCCACTTTCTGAGTTTTCCCTGTACCTTTTTTGGGTGCCTGAAACGGCGCAAACGGATCGAACGGGTCGATCTGGAACATATCTCCTACTCGCCGTGTTTTTGTAATGCCGATTGTCACAACACTCGGAGATACCTTATCTACGACATCGATGACAACGGACTCTTCTGTAACGACCTTTACCTTTTCCCCACCAAGAGAGCCAAATGTCTGCGGCTGTTTAAGTGAAGGCAAATGCATATACTTCTCCAGATTGTTCCAGTTTAATCCGAACTTTCCTGAAGAGATAAGGATACCAGCAAACAGTAAAACACCTGCCGCGATAAGAAGATTTTTTTGTTTCAATGAATCGAGTTTCATAGGTTTACTTTGAACCTCCTTCCTGAAAAAAAACTGAAATATTTACTACGCTCCTGAAGTTAGAGTAAAAATTATTGTAATAATAATTCTACTGCTTTTGCAAGTTGTGCATCGCTTGTAGCGTCTGTACTGTCCATTTCGACGAGTACATCCGGTGTCACACCTTTTTTGTGAATCCAGTCACCTTTTGGTAACAGCCATTTGCCGGTTGTGATATGAATGCCTGCACCACCCGGTAAATCTTCAGGCGTCTGCACAGATCCTTTGCCGAATGTTGTTTCCCCAACTAGTTTGCCGCGTCCGTAGTCTCGAAGTGCTCCTGCTACGATTTCTGCTGCTGATGCGCTGCCTTTGTTTACCAGGACAATCACTGGGATATCCAGTAGTTTACCTTTTCGCATGACCGGATAATCTTCTTTTGAACCATTGCTGTTTTGCTGTGAGACGACGTTGCCGGACTTAATAAATTCACTGCCTATATAGACCGCGCCTTCCAGATAGCCGCCCGGGTTATTACGCAGATCGAAGATAAGCCCCTTCAGTGATTTGTCTTTACCATACTGTGATGCAACTTCTTCTACTGCTTTATCCCATTCATCATTTGTTCTGTCACCGAACCGTGAGAGTCGAATATAGGCAACTTTTTGTGAAGACTGAAGAAGATTTTTCACTGACTCAACACCTGAAATTTCTTTGATATCAAATGGAGACTTAATCCATGAATCAACAGAATTGACATTGATAGTGTTTCTGACTATGGCAATTTCTGTTGTTTTTGATTCTTTTTCATGCAGAATTGTAAGTTTTACTGTGGTACCACGGGGACCGCGGATTTTTGTAACTGCCTGTGCGACTGTCCATCCTGATGTGTCTTCGCCGTCTACTTTGAGAATATAATCCCCTGCTTTAATACCTGCTTTTTCTGCAGGATTATCTTTGAGAGGGGCTACAACCATAATGGTACTGTCTTTGATGCCAAGCTGCGCTCCGATACCTTCAAACTGACCTCCCAGTTCGTCTTTAAAGTCTTTGTTGTCTTTGGGTGGGAGAAACATGGTATAGGGATCTCCGAGAGCTGATACCATACCGGATATGGCACCATAGACCATTTTCTGTGAATCCATGGATGCGCGGTCAATATATGTTTGTGAAAGGCGTTTCCAGACGGTCCAGAACAGTGAAAAATCAACTGTTTCCCCACTGATATTTTCTGTATTTACGACAGGTTGATTTGGTTTCCCTACCAACGATGCTGCGTGCTTTTGGCCAAACTGATAGCCGATGCTCGCACTGATAACACAAAAGGAAATAATGAGAACGTATGATCGTACAGATGAAAACGGGACTTGCTTCATAGGCTAGAATTCTATACTACCAATAAACCCTTCCGGCAGTAAATGGGGAGATTTACGTCTCCACTATACGCACGGCAAACTATAAGTGTTATATAGCAATGAATACTGGCTCTCTGCGAGCAAAATTATGCGCGAACGATAAACGGCAACAAAGCAACGTGACGTGCCTGTTTGATTGCGCGCTGCACATCTCTCTGATGGCGGCTGCAAATGCCGGTTCGGCTCTGACCCAACACCTTACCCCGCTCGGTTAAGAATTTGTTGAGCATAGTGACATCTTTGTAGTCAGGAGACACATTGTTGTCACAAAAGTTGCAATTTCGTGCAACTGGTCGTAATCTTTTTTGTTTTTTCTTTGGTTTCATAGGACTCCTTTACTAAACATTAAAACGGAATATCATCCGGGTTTATATCTTCTGAGCCGGTTGGCGCGGAAGGTTTTGCAGGTGCTGTTGCCGCCGGTTTTTTCGCTACCGGAGTTGGTGTGGATGATACGGGTTGTGAGAGTGACACATCCCCTTCCATACCTTCTGCACCACCTGCACGCTTAGAATCTAAAATAATCATGTCTTCTATCACTACTTCTGTTGTATTGCGTTGGGAACCGTCCTGACCCGTCCATGTATTGGTCCGAAGTCTGCCTTCAACGAAGATTTTTCGTCCTTTGGAAAGAAGTTGAGAACAGAGTTCTGCAAGCTTATTCCAGGCTACGACGCGGTGAAATTCTGTTTCTTCTTTCTTTTCTCCTGCGTCTGTGGTCCATGTGCGGTTGGTTGCAATACCAAGTGTACACACGGCTGCGCCTGTGGGAGTATAACGAAGTTCTGGATCACGGGTAAGATTACCAATTAATTGTACTTTATTTAAGCTTCGTGACGACATGTTATTTCTTGACCGTTAACAGGTATCGGATAATATCCATACCCAAACTTACTTTCTTTTCCAGCTCATTTACATGCACATGTTCGCCTTCGAGTACGGCGGTAACATAAATACCCTCTGAGAATTTCTTGATTTCATAGGCCATTTTCTTTTTGCCAAGAAGATTTACTTCTTTGACTGTTGCTTCTGTGCCTACTAATTTTTCCACCAATTCCTTGGCGTTTTTTTCTGTGACCTCTACGGTCGGTGCAAATATAACCATCAATTCATATGTACGCATAAGGGTTTAATGATATCACGCGCCGATCTTAAATTCAATAACGTCTCCATCTTGCATAACGTATTCTTTCCCTTCACTTCTGGCCTTCCCATGCTCGCGGGCAGCCTTCCAGCCGCGAAGTGTCACAAAATCGTTGTAGGAGACCGTGTCGGACTTAATAAATTTCTTTTCAAAGTCTGTATGGATTGTCCCGGCGGCCTGAGGGGCTTTTATACCTTTTTCGATGGTCCAGGCACGGACTTCTTTTTCCCCACAGGTCAAAAATGAGATAAGCCCAAGTGTTTCATAGGCTTTGCGAATCAAAAGATCCAACCCTGAGGATTCTACCCCAAGTGATGAAAGGTATTCTTTTTGCTCCTCTGGATTCATTCCTGCCAGTTCTGCCTCTGTCTGAGCACAGATTTTTATCATGTCATTCCCGACCTGATCGGGAATCCCGTTCTGGATCCCCGCCTTCGCGGGGATGACAACAGAAGTCGGCAATTGAGATTCGGAGACGTTGGCAATGTACAACATTGGTTTCATGGTCAGAAGCTGTAAAGGTTTTAGGAGTTCCTGTTCATCGGGATCGGTTATGACCACTCGTGCCAGTTTTCCTGCATCCATTTCAGGCTTGAGACGTTTAATCAGTTCCCACCGTGCACGATCTTCTTTGGTGGCATTCATTTTCGGCTCATTTTGCTTTGAAAGTGTCTGCATATCAGACAAAATAAGCTCTGTTTCCACAATTTCCCGGTCACGTGCAGCATCAGGCGCTCCCTCTACATGGACAATGTTTGGATCTTCAAAGAAGCGAAGCACGTGGCAGATAATGTTTACTTCGCGGATGTGGGAGAGAAATTTATTCCCAAGCCCCTGCCCTTCCGAGGCACCTTTTACAAGACCGGCAATATCGACAAATTCAACAACCGCAGGAACCAATGGGGGTAATTTATCCAGTTTTTCTTCCTCTTTGGTGATTTCTGCAAGCTTCAGGAGCCGTTCATCGGGAACTGGAACAACACCTATATTTGGCTCAATCGTCGCAAACGGATAATTTGCAGCCAACGCCTGCTGTTTTTTAAGCAGCGCATTAAATAACGTCGACTTGCCAACGTTCGCAAGCCCTACAATTCCGATTTTCAGACCATAACCCGACATAATCCGCCTCCTTCACTGGTAAATGACCGTATACACATAGTTTTTCCTGATCTGCAACAATATTATCTATCACTTTCAATACTATTTTTCTTTTCTTCTCGTAGCTTAGAACTTCAAGTTTTTCTACAGCCTTATGACAAAATGATTGTATCTGATCAACTGTAGGTTTAACAGATGGTATTTTCTGTTGTTCTTTAGTTAATTGGGCTAACCGTTGCTCCAAAGCAACCCGTTTCATACGTATATCTGTTACGAATCGCTGCAATTGATCTAGTGTAATGACCTGTTGTCCAAACGCTTTTGCGTATCGATCCTCCTCTATAGCCAGTTTATTAATATCTGCCTGTACTTTTTTTATTTCGATTGAATGATCAATTGTTGTATTCTTTTGAGAAAAATACCTGTCTGCCTGTGCTTTGATAAGCTTTGGACTGCTCATGAGCTTTTTTACATTAGTCCATACTAATTCATCGGTTATACGGGCATTAATACCTCCTAAAAAGCATTTTCTGGGTAATGGGTATTGAATCACAGGATCGCTACAACGATAGTATAGATGCTTCCCCCGTGATGCTCCCTCTCCCGTTCGTGTCGCTCCACATGTACAACGAATAAGATTAGACACTAAATACTCATGCTGTCTGTTTCTTCGGCTCAACTCAAAATTAATCTGTAATTGCTTCTGAGCTTTATCGAATAACTCCTTACTAATAATCGGTGTGCAGGGAATAAACACCCAATCTGATTTATCTTTATTTTTCCGACTGCTTTTGATAGTCCTTCTGTATTTCTCCAAATTCTTGGGATTCTCTGGAACGATGCCAATGGTTTTATTAAAGTGTGCCTGACCGTAATACGTTTCACTTCGAAGTAAAGTGACAAGTGTGCTGTTATTCCATACACCTCTTAGGCTCTTTCGAGGTTTAACGTCCAAATCCTGAAGTTTCTTTATCACTTGGCGAATTGTCATGCCATCATCGGCAATCCAATGAAATATATTTTTCACGACTTCGGCTTCATCAAGAATGACTTCAAAATAGCCGTGCTTCTCTCCTTGCTTGGGTATATACGCATATCCATATGGGGCGTGTGAAGTCACTACATGCCCTTCACGAGCTTTGCGTAGCTTCCCTAATCTAAACCTCTCTGCTATACGGGAACGCTCGTATTCTGCAAATAATCCCTTAACTCCATAGAGCAATTTGTCACCCTCGTTTTTAACGGGAGGTGTGGTTACAAATAGCACATCAATCCCTTTAGTCTGTAATTCATCAATAACTAGCTCCTGATGTGCATACTTTCGGGACAGTCTATCGGGGTCATATACCACTACCGCATCCCAAAGCCTTTTTGTGGCATCCAAGCGAAGCTGATCAAGCGCAGGACGGGCTAATATAGTGCCACTCCATCCATCATCCCTATACTCTTGAATTAGCGAGTGATTATTCGCCTTCAAAAAGTCTCTTACCGCCATAATCTGTGTTTCTATAGTCTCCTCGACCTCTTGGCGTTGCGATGACACCCGTGCGTAGAATGCTACTCTCATATTTTTACCTTTTTGCTTTCCATGAACTTATCAAAATCTGTTTTCTTCACCCGATACTCTTTACCCAATGAATACGCAGGCAATAAGCCCTTTACTATCCATCGGCGCACAGTAATGCCCTTAACTGTGAGTAATTTTGATATCTGTCTGGTTGTGTAATATTCGTCCATATTTACTATACAGTACTATACAATACTTTGTGATGTCAAATTATTCTCTTGATCTTTGTGGGACATAAATTCCCGAGTGTCTAATAAGACAAAATCTTTGAATTCATCTACGAGCGTATATGTTGCTGCAATTTGTCCTGATCCTGTCTCTTTATGAATCAGCTTCAGAAAAGAAAGCTCATCGAGTAGCCTTCGTGATGTCTTAACTGACTTATCAGCCTGATCTGATAACTCTTTCGCTGTTACTCTTCCATAAGGCTTACTTGCAATCGCCCGCAAAGCCTGCGCCCTATCTGCTGACATACTGGAAAGCACCACTTCTTTTACTATGGCTAATTCTTCATAATCGACTTCTAACTTACCCGCCACCAATGCAAGGTATTGGGACAATATCATGAGCTGTTGAACGCTCCGCCATGGTTTTTCAATTTGAACTTCAAGTGGTTCATAATACGATATTTCTTCGCCACTATCGCTTGTAAAACGAGACGCTTGCATGGTGATAATCCCTCGAGCTCGAGCCATAAAACGGGATGCAACCTTTAAGTACTCTTGTGACTGTGAAGACAAATTACGAATAATGGATATATCTTCACGATGTAATTGATTTAGATATGAAGTTACAATTTGTGCAACTTCTTTTTCTATTTGAGTACGATCAGTGTTTGCGAATATGGCATCATAGCTTTTTTCTTCTTCATCTCTTGTAATTTCGTTGATTGCATACGATAGAAAACGAGGCCCAATCATATTGAGATATTGATGATGTTTATTCAGAGTCGCAGGAGTAATGCAGCCTAGATGAGAAAATTGTGAATTATACGAAATATTTCCCCGTCGAGAAGAAAACTTAGACAAGGATTTATCATACGCACCGACCATATCGCCGATAATTTTTTTCGTCATACGTTCATCAAGTGAAAATATGACAGTCCAATCTTTTATGACGAGACACTTGTGATTCAATTCCTTTAGTAAGTCGTAAACTTTTTCTTTACTAGTCTCACGCTCCCCTGAGATGAAACTATTTAACGTAAGATTATCAAGGCTTAACACAGAACTATCATTCTTAATTAGCCTTACTAAATCAGTTTTACCACTTGAAGGAGCACCTACGAGCAACAACCAAAGCATGACACGATTGTCACGTGTACCCGATGTCGCAATCGCCAAAATGAGCTTTAACGCAGTTGTCATATTTGGCAAATATCGTTCAACTGCTTCTGCCACTTCTTCAAAGGTGTATATACAGTCGGGAGTTTGTGTCCCACTAATTTCTGCAGGTGACTGTAATGTTGAAATAGCCTCTTGTATGCCTTCCTTTTCAAGTAGATTTTTTTCTAACGCTTCCATTTCATTTTGATATGTTGTCATATACCTCCTCTAGAACCTGTAAATATTCTCGATTTTTAGTTTCGTAAATAGCTTTGTATACTTCCTTTTTTACTGGATTACGTTCCCAATGGGATAATAAAAACCAGTCATTACAAGATTCAAGTGCGCTTGATAAATTCGATATATTTTCAAGAAGTGAAAGTGTGTCTATTTTCATATTCATTATGATTGTTAATACGCTCCGAATCTTCTAATTCAATCTCATCAAATATCGAATCAAAAGCATCATCTAGCCATTTCTGACAGGCTAATTGTTCATAGTTAACAAAACTATATTCAACTGATAACGGTATCTTAATTTTCATACAGTCGTGTACGAACGTTTTTTATTTGTGCAAAAAGAAGTTGAGGTTCAATCTGAAGAGTTCTTGCCCAATACCCCGCTACGATGTCATCCATTCCAACATCACGCTTGAAATTAAATACTGCTCGATGGGGATTTCTTTTATCAATCGAAGCTATAGGGTAATATAGCGATAACGTCACTACTAGCCCGAAGTCACTACTGGAAAATTCATTCAATGCTGTATTCATAAATTACAATTAATGATGTAATTTAAACACTGAGGAAGATTAATGTCTGTGGCTATCTATGAGGAATCACTTAATCTCTAACCACATGATACTTTTTGAGATTTTTTTATCTTTAATACAATTTTTTTCCACCTATGATAAAGACCTTTAACATAATCCTCGCTTATAAGACCCTCATAATCTGTGCCAATTGATTCTGGATCCAGAATATCGGCTATAGCTTTAAAAGACTTCTTTTCTGCATCTTTCATCTTTTCGATACGTTTGGCTAAATCACTTCTTATCATTTTGTGTTTATTAATTTTACTCAACTCCTTCGAATACAATTCGATTTTACTCCAATGTTTATCAATCAAATTGTGGAATTCATTTTTACTTAGTCTTTCTTTTAAAATAATTTCCAATCCAAACTGCTTCATCTCAGTCCCTCTGTGCCTCCATAACTCGGCTGGATAAATATCTATATTATCTTTCTCAGGGGTAATAAAAATATTATAGAGAATAAAATTATATATAGATTGATCCCAATACAAAGGGAGGTCTAAATTCCATGCGATTTCAGTGCAATAACTTGTGAGATCATATTCGTACTCATCGTCGTCATTATCTGTCCAAGCAAAATGACTAGTATCGTTGACCATTTCTTCTAATTTATCAGGATTTAATAATGGGTATGGAACACCATCAGTTGGAAGATTTAAGTATTTTCGAATACTTCGTACATAATTTTCGAAATCTTTTGATTTCTCAAGTATGTCTGCAACTTTTTGTGTTTCTGGAAGGGAAGCTGTAATAGACGTTAACTTTTCACTTCTGACAACATTAATTTTCATACAATATGATTGCAATTATACTACTTCGGGTGTATCTTTAAGGCAATCGAACAACCTGAATAAAGAAAACATGGATAATAACCCCCAAAATCCAACATCAAAAGCCTCAACAGTCGTGCTTAATGTACTAATTATATCTATCTCTGTGGGCATTGCATACTTTGCTCTATTTACATCTTCTAGTACTACGATTTCATCAGCACAACCTCAACCTCAAATTACTATTACTCCCACACTAATTATTTCAAATCCTGCCAACAATCCAAGCACTCTTGGCACATATAACCAAAGTACAGCAGATGATTACGACTCCTCATACGAGATTACACGAGACAATTGGGAATGCACTGGCGACTGCAGTGGGCATGATGCTGGTTTTGAATGGGCTGAGGAAAACGGCATATCTGATCCTGACGACTGTGGAGGCAATTCCAACTCATTTATAGAAGGATGCGAAGCTTATGCAAACGAATCACGCATGGAAAACGAAGATGATGGCTATGAGTATGACGAATCAGATTATTAATTACTACTTCCTTATATAGAGACGTTATCTTCTAGCTACACAGCTTCAATAACATTACTATTTTATGTATAGATTTTGCCAGTATTATTACAAATAATATAGCGTTTAGTAGTTTGTCTAAATACCTTCTCCTACTGGAGCAACATCTATGACTTTGTTCGTTGATGGTCTATATAATATGGCCTTTTTAGCTTCTGTGTATATTAGCACCCTATCTCCATCTTGAGCGTTCTTGAAAAAAATCTGATCCTGCAATTTAGAAACATCTGATACAGTAGCTAAAGAGGGTGTCTCCCCTGTGGGTAAAGTGATGAGTTTGCCAACTACATTTACCACTTGATTTACATCGTCGAAATCGACTTTTTGATCTGATTCTACATTTATCGTGGACTCGGATTTAACCTTAATTTCTTCTCTAACTAAAAAGAGTTTTTGTCCAAAAATTTGAAACCAATCCTTTTCGTATTCAGGTTTACAATCAGAACGATTAATTTTGTTATATCGATCCATATAATTTGGACGATTACAATGAGTCGGCGTGGGAGCAATTTCTTTAACAATTTGTGGCTTCATCCGCAAGTAATAAATATAATTCTTTCGTTTAACTTGCTCAGTTGTAAATAAATTTAATAGCAGAAGTATCACTACAAGAACTCCAATACCCAATGAGATAATTTGCCAAGTATTGTTTTCAGCAGCTTTTTTCACAATATCATCATTATACTCCTAAAATAGGATTCATCTAAGATGCTATTTTGATTAATTTTTGAGTTGTGACGTGCATGTATGAATACAAAGATCGGGATATAATCCTTAGCTCCCTCTACCCTATACATTTGCGATCAAATTCCTCCCATATGCTTACGGCACACAATACTTAAAAAGCCGTTTTGAGTCAATCTGTAGCCTTGAACAGAGCTAGTTTTAATTGTTTAGAGAGATATCGTATTGGAACATCCCGCAGCATACAGTTCTGCTTGAATTTTTTGTCTCTGACTTTCTAATGCCATAATTGCCTGTGCTGATGTAGAGTAACTTCCGTATTGTGTATTCATAAAATTTTCCTTATAGCTTACCCAATCTGCTACTGCTGAATCACAAGCTTGCTTATGAGCCTGTATAAGCGCTTGATCAGGCGTAGAAGCGACAGTGGTGTACACAGGAGGAGCGCTTGTAGTTTTTGGGAAAGTATTACACAGTGAAGCTGCCTGTGACTGTGCATTAGTACAGTCTGCGGGCAATAACTTATATGTATACGTGTTTCCCGTACATGGGTATGAAACTACGCATGTTATGG
Organism: uncultured Gammaproteobacteria bacterium; assembly: GCA_964430295.1. Taxonomy (GTDB): domain Bacteria; phylum Patescibacteriota; class Microgenomatia; order UBA10105; family UBA927; genus CAYGFH01. The sequence goes on along the minus strand of CAYSEV010000007.1, from coordinate 36,583 downwards.
AATTATCTACATATGTATTTTTATATGTTGGGATTTTAATTTGTGTGTTCTGTTGATTTTGATTGTTTCCTTGGATAGGTTTAGAACTTTTTCCCCATGCAGCATTAAAATCATCACATTCTTTTTGTGTAGCTTGAAAATGCTTATTGTCTGGACCGATACAGTCAATTTTTGATCCTGAACTTACCCTTCCTTGTGCAATACTGCACGCACTTTTTGACATAGTTTTCCATGACCCGTCATTTAACTCACAATCTGTATAATTGGCAATGCAATCATTACTGTCATCAACATAAACGGTATTTCCTGAGTTTTTACCTGTACAAGGATAGTTGGGAATTTTTTCCGTCGGTGATACAGAAGGTAGGATTACTTGAATCGGTGATGGTGTTGGTGTGATTTCTGTTCTAAATCCTAGAACTAAACTACCCGTTCTGGCAACCTGAGAAGCGTAAAAAACCATAAGCAGCAAAACTAAGACAAGGTAACCTGTATTGATTGGTTTAAACAAGAATGATTGTTTATTATTATCATGTGATTTGGATGCTACAACTGACTTATGATGCGAAGACTTTTTTCCAGTAGTAATTAGCGAAACAATATATGAAAGAAATGCAAAAAATCCGATTATTACAGCCAATACTAAACTTTGAGCAAAAATATCTGGAACTTGATTATAAATTTTATGTTGAAAGACAACAACGTAAAGAAAATTTCCCGTAAAGAACAGTAATGAAATAATCCATGCACGAAAGCTTAATTGTTTCATCCTAATTTTTATATGTTAACGAGTTCTATCTGAATATTAGGTTATTAGTACATTAATCCTGAAACTTCAGCTGAGGTATTGAAATCGTTATTAACCACTTTATAGTAGCTCCCTTTTATTTTGAATGTACGCTCTATTCTTGGATCATTTGTGTGATTAGATATGATACCTTGATTTGTCCATGTACTCTGATTATCGGAATAAAATACGTTCACGTTTAATCCACCATATCCATCCATATACACTACTAATAATTTATGACCAGACACATCCACAATAGGTGATGTTTGCCCTGCTGATAATTCTGATCTTGGAAAAAAAACTAATTCTGTAACCTCTGGAAGTACTCCAATAGCACCCTGTGGTCCTGTAGCTCCAACCAATCCCTGCGCTCCTGTTGCACCTATGGGACCTAGAATGCCTGTTGCTCCAGTGTCCCCTTGCTTTCCAGTTGCACCAGTAGAACCTGCATATCCAGTTGACCCTGTGCTACCAATCACGCCTTGAATACCTGTTGCCCCTTGTAAACCCGTCGCTCCTGTAGCTCCAATACTCTTAGATGTACCGAGTCGACGTAGCACAGTTGTAATTATCGATTCTATGGGATTCGATGCAGCGTATGCTGTAGGAGTGTTAATAAATAGGACAGCAAATAAGAGAACTACAATTTTCATTTTCATATGATTTCATTGTACATCTTATAGTCAAGCTGATCTACAAATGCGAAGTGAATTGTCAGATGATTAATAATGATGTATTTTATTGAGGTTTATACAACCCGTTTGCAATAAAATTCATTTGCCTCATGCTCTTCAACTCTTTTCGAAGGTATCGAGCGTATTTTTTTGTCATTTTTCCACGATAACACTTTCTTTTTACTTCGATTTTCGATTTCTCCGTATCACGCTCAGTGAGTAACTGTCCGAGCAGTTTGGATATACCACTTACATTTCTACTGCTATATGTGAGGTTATAACAATGTCGACAAGCAAAATATTTATCACCTAAGTACAGAGCTCCTACCCTACGCCCACAATACAACCCATTTGTGTAAAATGGGCATTGAAACCAATATCGAACTCCTCCCAAATTGCATGCAGTTGTAGTGATAGGTATTTTGTAATCAAAATCCGTCTTTTCCTCAGTTTCACGATCCGTTTGAGTGTATATAAATCGTAAGTACTTTTCGTTTTCGTTAATTCTCATCTCAAATCCAACTCTCCCCGTTTCATCCCCATTTCGTGACCATGTAACATTGCCTGTAGCAAATCCTTTATGAAAGTAACCACGACTTTTCAAAAAGAATACATCTACTTTCTTTAGATCTTCTGCTTCTTGTTTTTTAGAATACCGATAATAGCTCATACAGTTTTCATACCGAAATCATTAGGGATTCGGTGTTTCATAGCCTCAAAAATATTTGCCTCAATTCTATGGTGTCACCGAATGAATAATCCTCCCTAAGGCGTCACGTTCTTGTATAACTCTATCTTTTCGAAGCTTTGGAAGTGGCAGTTCTATGCTAAATGGGATGCTATTTTGTGGAGTTGATACCTTGATATCCCAATTTTTAAATTCATGCAAGAATTGTATCATGAAAACGATTATTTTTTTCGATTATTCTTTGGCATCTTCATTCAGTTCTTTTAATTTTGCATAGGCTATCTCTAAAACTGTATCTATATTCATAGGCCCTCCACCTCTTGCGTATTCTTTTGCTATTTCAATCGCTTCTTTTAATAAATTATATTTATTCACTATTACTCACCTCCTATCACACAGGTAAATATTTTAATACCCTATTCTTATCTTCTATTTCCTTATCACCTTTATAATACATTTCTGTAAATAACACTTTGCCAAATTCAAAGTAATAAATATATGTAATTCGAATACCGCTTCGAGAACCTGTACCGCTTAGTGATTTACAGGCAAATTTCTTCACTATATATGCCTTAGCTGTTTTACAGTCACAACCTGTTAATTCAAATATCGCAGAGGGATTTATTTTGTGTATATGTAACAATTCAATAACGTTTCGTTTAACGGATTCTAAATCATCTGGAAGAGAGCGCCACTTCTTGCTTAGCTTTTTTAAATCCTGCGCAAATTCAAGAGTTTGTTCATAAGTTATCGTCATCATAAGCCCTCACTGACGTCTCAGGCGTGCGGTAGAAAACCGCCTCGTAGTCAAGGGCTTCATCCTGTTTGGCAGTAATCCAGGGGACGTCCTTATGAGACAATTCACTTAATTCTGTTGCTGTTTTATCAGATAAACGAGCCAATTCTTCGTCAATATGTCTAAGTGCTTCAGCATTCTTTAGAACTGATAAGTTTGCTGAGCGCATAGGAAGATATTTAGTTTGCAAATGAGTAAAATATACACTTCTTACCTCTTCAATTTCACCATTCTTTTTCATATCATCTACTATCCTTGCAAATGCTATTGGTGTTGGTCCGTAATGATTTTTTTGATAACGTGCACCTATTAATTGTGATTCATACTTTTCATACCAATCAAAATCTATAAAATATAAAAGTTTGTAAAGCACTGTCTGACCTACATTTGGTTTCGCACCAACTTTATTTAGGATATAAAGGAGTACCTCCTTGAATACTTCAACTTTTTCTTGTGGAATGCTTAAACGCATTGTATCAATAGTATTTTTATTCTCTACTTTTGGCTCAAGTATTACATCATCTAGAGATACAATTCGATCATTTACAAATTCTTGAAAAGATACACGATAGAAATCACATAAAGCCATTACTTGTGAAACTGTAAGTTCTTTTTGACCATCTTCAACAGATTGATAAGTGGGACGGGAAATACCAAGCAGGTCAGAGATGCTTTGCTGCGATATTTTCCTCTCTTCACGAAGTTTCTTAATAAGTTTGGCAGTCATATAGACATTATCGCATACAAATATAATTATGTCAATATTGTTTACAAATTTTTTGTAAAAATAAATTACATGGTATACTTAGCTTTTATGCTTATTCAGGCGCAACATCTTTCAAAGACAATCGGATCCAAAACCCTATTCACTGATTTGGCTTTTCATATCAGTCCGGGAGAGAAAGTCGCGCTCATCGGCCGAAACGGTGAGGGCAAATCGACCCTCCTTCACATTATCGGCGGAACCGATACGGACTTTCATGGAGAATTGCTCCGTAAGAAAAACCTGAAAACCGTCCTGACCCAACAGGAACATTTGACGGATGATTCCATAACCGCGATGGATTATATATTAAACAGCGTCCCCCACTTTAAGGAATATGAAAAAGTGCTCGCAGATTTTGAGCACGGACATCATGAAGATCTGCATTTGTACAGCAATGCATTGGAATACTTTTCCGAAAATGGCTACTACTATATAAAAGATCTCATTCTTGCAACCCTTAGCGACTTTCAAATAGAAAATGAGACTGCGCACCAGCCATTGTCCACACTCTCCGGTGGTGAAAAACGGTTTGTGGAACTGGCCCGCATGATGTACTCACAGGCGGAATTATTCCTTATCGATGAGCCAACCAATCATATGGATTATGTGGGAAAAGAACAGTTCATCGCATGGATGCAGACAGTAAAAGAAGGCATACTTGTTGTGACGCATGACCGTGATGTACTGCAACATGTCGACCGTATTATAGAACTCAAAAACAAAACAATTTCGTCGTTTAAGGGAAATTACGATGCGTACCTGACACAAAACACAGCACAAACAACCAGTTCCGTTATCATGTACCAAAACCAACTCAGGCGCCTGAAAGAAGCCAAAGAGCGCGTCAGCTGGGGACTTCAGATGCGTGCAAAAAGCAAAGCGTGGAAAATCCGCTATGACCATTGGGCAAAAGAATATGAAGAAATAAAAGCGAAGACTGTAAAACCATCCTTCTGGATTGATCAGGAATCAGTCGAAGGCTTGGACGAACGAGTGACGGATTCATACCATAAGTTTAAAGAAAAAAATGTACAGATTGCCGTGCCTGAAAATAAAATAAAGGTCCACGAACTTCTGGCTATAAAGCACCTGTCCCTTGGATATGGCACGGCGCTATTCAAAGACAAAACATTTACTATAGGCAGCGAACAGCGCGTATTTATAAAAGGCAGAAACGGCGCCGGCAAAAGCTCACTGGTGCGCACCATCATGTCTTTATATAAACATGAGACACCGAAAGCAACTCTATTTGAAGGGCATATAAAAATCGGTGATCTCACGCGCATTGGTGAATACGAACAGGAAATAGACAGAAGATTCCTGCAGCTGACACTTGAGGAGGCGGTCCGTAAAGTATATGAAGAACAAAATATTCCAGCCGATCTTCAGACCGTAAAAACGACCATGTCACGCTATCTGTTTGATGCAACTGCTGATGCAAAACTCAGCATCAGCAGTCTGTCTGGTGGTCAGAAAGCACGCTTCCAGCTTATAAAGATGTTTGCGAATAAACCGAATTTGCTTATCTTGGACGAACCGACAAACCATTTGGATTTACCCTCTATAGAGGAACTGGAAAATGCTCTTCTCTCCTATACGGGCGGCATTATTTATATTTCCCATGATACAAATTTTATAAAAAAACTTGAGGGCGAAGTGGTGGAAATTTAGTATATTTACCACGTAGGTATTGATACTTATCGTACGTATTTTCCTTTATCTTCTGGATATAGAAAATCTATCGTTTTTTTCCGTATATCGGCTCTGGAAATTTTCTCCGGATTATCAAAAAACTCATGCCGCTTTGCCTTTTTTATTTTTGACAACGGTACTCTGCCAAGCCCTTTTACCGGATCAATAAAGAATGACAGATTTCGATTTGTGTTTTGGCCCGTAATGTACCTGTATCCCACTGCTTTCATGATTTCCTGAAGTCTCGCGTAAAACGAGTGTCCCACGCCTTTCCCATGTTGTTCTTCTCTATCCCAATGAGTATCGACATATACATTCATTGGGGATTTTCGTTCCAGTCTAATTCGCAACCACACATAATCATTCAACGTTAAAAGCCCTGAAGTAATCCAATAATAGTGAGTAGCATGAATATTATCTACTGTGGCGGGTTTTCTTCGTTCTTCTGTACGATACAAATGTGGATGTTGCCAAAATCGTTCCACAAATTGCCAAAAAGCTGCCTCATCCGATACAGGATTTTTTTTGCGCTCAGATATAATAAAAGATGCATATGTTTTCTCCGATTCCACTCTATGGATATGTACCTGTCGCGGATCATCAGAAAGTTCAAGAATTCTTGGGGGTATAAAATACCGAAACGCTGCATCCGGTAAGGATGATTCGCCGGAGTGTAACTGGCTGAGTACTGTGTAGAATTGTAAACGATCTGATGCCGTTATCTGATCAACGATATCCCGCTTCGCAGCTTCCACATGTATGTGTTTGTTTGCTCTTTCCGACATCAGATATATAGTTACTGTGTTGTTACGGGTGTCTGTGATGCTATCGGCACCGATGTTGGGAGGGAAACCTGTACGGTAAAGGTCCGTTTGATGGTGCTACTCTGATTTCCTTTGGCATCTTTGGCCTGTACGCTAAACGAATGAGATCCATTTGCAACATTTTGATAACACGGTGCATAGTTCTGATTCCAGTCCCCAAGGGTATCTGAATCAAACGCATAGCGAACCATAATCGGCGATGATGCATCGCTATACTTCATAGGAAAGCAGAAGCTATTAAATGAAACAGTCAAACCATCTGTCGGACCTGTCATCCAGTCAAGTGTAGGCGCTGCTGTATCTCCTGCAGGAGTCGGTGTAGCTGTGATTATTCGCGTTGTTGGCGTGGGTGTAACTGTCGAATAAACGGCAGATTTTATGGTCGGTGTGGGGGTAGTTATTATAACACTTTTCACAGTTATGGTTGGTGAGAGTGTGACTGTTTTTGGCTGCGCGCTGTCTGTTGGTGCAGCAGATGGTATTGAGGATATCTCTGTAACATATGGCGATGGAGATATGCTACTAACTGTTGGAGTCGGTGTTGGTTTTCGCATACCCTGCGGTAAATTTCTGGCACTTACACCAACGATGAATGACAAGAGTGCTGCAATAAGTACGGCAATTTGCATATGTACGTATTATAGGATTATTTATTCATAGTGTCAAAGAAGAGCGTAAGGATTAGCTATATCAATATATACATGTTACAATCCCGGTTGCGTTCATTGTGGTTAACAAACATCAAGAAAACCTCATCTCAACAGAACGTATACGAGAAAGGAGGTAATGGCCATGTCTTCTGATAAAAAGGAAGAAACTGAATACGCACTTGCTGCCCTTTCCGGCGTAGTCGGATTTGCGATTGCTTCGGCAATTCTGGCGGTTTTGCGTACAAGTATGATTGCCCGACAGGGTATCGTTTCGGCCATTAGTAGGCTTTTGGAAGCTGTCCGTAACGAAGACAGCGAGTAAAGGCTGAATGTCGTGTCCAACTTGATATTATCCTCCGCGAGGCCCATCAGACCCTTAGCGGGACCCATACGACAATGAAGGCGCCTTAGGCATGCAGTCAACGTTTTTTTCTTGATGTAATGATTGCTGTGTGTCTAAGGTTTTTTTTGCGTGAACCCGTATGCGCATATGTAGAACTGGTACAGTTACGCTGACTGTTCAGTGTATTTTTTGAAATTATTCAAAATAGCCTGCCAGCCATCACGTTGTAAGTACCTCGGATTTTCGTGCTCTATATCAAACGTGACGACTACTTTTACTGATTGTTGCTGTGGATCAAATGTAACACTTACTTTTCTACCGTCTTCCATACCGTATCTGATTTCCTTTTGAGGGTCAACTGCGGTATATACACCACTAAAATCAAACGCATGTTTGCCGTCTTTCGATGCCATGCGGGTTGTAAATTTTCCACCGACTCTCAGATCATTGGTAGAGGAAGGCGCTTCCCAATCGTCGGACGCAAATGCCCACTGTGTTACGTGTTCCGGTTCGTTGTAACAATTCCATACTCTCTCAAGCGGAGCTTTGACATAGGCCATAATGCTTACAGTGTTGCTGGTTCCTGTTTCTGCCACTTCTTTAAGCTTCAGAAGTCCCGTATTCCACATATCTGTAAACATGCCGGACATCTCTTCCGGAACCGTTTGTTCCACACTAAAGAGTATGACGTCAGGAGATTCTTCTTTTAACGAATAGTTTTCATACGACGGTGTCCATTTTTTTGCTTTTTCACTTGTATTGTCTTCTTTGCCATGTAACAGAAGTCCAACATGGCGAATTGATATGTACTCATACGGACGGGTATCTGCAATTTCACTGGACATTCCTTCTTTTTCACCGTATTCGTTTACCCCGTAAAAGAGTATTTTTGCCCCCTTTTCCCATGAGCCCTCATAATCTGAACCGGGAGAAAAACTTTCTGTCCACATCTGATAGAGATCCCTATTCGTCACTGTTTGCCATACCCGTTCTTTGGATGCATGAATACGAATAGATGCATTGAGTTGTTTCATATGTTTCTATAGTACATAAATTGTAAGATAAAATACATATGTAACATATATACAGTGGTCTGACCGTTGACGTACAATACAGCATATTCACCCATCCACGGTATATGAAAGTCAGCATTATCGCTCATCCTAATTCCAGAAAACCACGAATCGAAGAAGATCTGCTCGGAACGCTACATGTTTATGTACACGCTCCACCACTGGAAGGAAAGGCAAATATAGCGATACAGGAAGCTCTTTCCAAATATTTCAAGGTAAAAAAGTATCAGATTCACCTTGTATCAGGAATTACTTCGAAGCAAAAAATATTTGACATTCAACAATAATATACACGTGTAAATATGTTGTAAAAAGGTGTACAATATGATCGATCATTCACTATGAAAAAGAAAATTGAACACTATTCCCAAAAAACGCAAATAAATATAAAGCCCGGTATTACTGTAGGGCTTGTATCTATTCCGCTATCTATATCTCTTGCACTCGCTTCAGGCGTAAGTCCTGTTATTGGCGTACTCTCCGCATTTTGGGGAGGTGTCGTTGCAGCACTTTTTGCCGGATCTGCATACAACATCATAGGGCCCACCGGAGCACTTTCAGGACTCATACTTACCTTTGTACTCTCTCATGGCATAGCAATGGCACCAATGCTTACTATCCTCGCAGGTGTACTAATACTGATTGCCTGGGCATTTAATTTTCATAAGTATTTGATATACATTCCCGGAGCAGTTATCCATGGATTTACTCTTGGAGTGGCGTTTATTATCGGACTCGGACAACTTAACAACGCCTTTGCATTAACACCACACCATACTCACGAAAGTCTAATTTTAAACATTATAGAATCTGTAAAAGTGTTACCTGAAGCCCGGATTGAATCAATACTTCTGTTTGTACTCGGACTCTTTTTTCTTATGACCATAAAGAAAAAAGCTCCAACTATTCCTGGTGCTATTGTGTTGTCATTTATTGGTATTGGTGTAGGATATGCTTCAACGAGAGGCTTACTTCCTTTCTCTATACCTACACTATTTTCCAAATACGGAACTCTTACGTTACAACTGTTCCCTTCAGCTTTGCCAAAATTGTCACTATCACCCGCTCTGTTTCAGGGGGCATCTGTCATAGCAATCATCGCAATTATTGAAACTATGCTTTCTGCCAAAGTTGCGAATCTCATGACGAAAACCCGTTTTCATGAACGACGGGAGATGCTTGCTCTGGCTCTGGCGAATATTACGAGCGGTTTTATGGGTGGTATACCCGTCACAGCGGCACTGGCACGCACAAGTCTGAATATAAAAACAGGCGCAAATAGCCGCATATCAGCTCTTATTTCCGCAATTACAATAGGTATCATATCCGTAGTCTTTTTCGGCATGTTTCAATATCTGCCGTTATCTATCATCGCAGCAATCCTGGTAAATGTGGCAATCAATATGGTTGAACATGAGCATTTTGTTTTTCTATTTAGACATGATAAACCTTCGTTTATCATTTCCCTTGTGGTTGGAGTTGTGACAATTGCCGCCGATCCAATTATTGCCGTAAGTTTAGGATCTTTTATTTTGTTACTTCGTCAGGTACAGCGTTTGAGCACCGGAGACTATGAAATTCTTGTGAATCACAATAAGAAGTTAACCAACAGGCTCACGGATGAAAATTTGCATGAACTGGAAAAAGGCGGAGATCCGTTTGTCTATTCATTTAACACAGATCTCACCTACCTAAACCGTGATGCCCATTTGCTGCGTATCCATCAATTAGCTCCAAAAGCACACAACATCATTCTACGTTTCCGAACAGTGTCGTATATAGATCCTGATGGTATTCTCATGCTTGAAGAGATTATTGAATTATTCGAAAGACATGCCGCTATCGTTTATTTTGTCGGCTTGTCTGAAGAGGTCAGATTGGAGCTGGAAAAAACACCATATTTTGAACCGTATATACAGCAAAAGAGGATATTTGAAAAAACTACAGATGCGCTTGCACACATATACAAGAAACGATCATAATCTGTCTTATACGTAGCATTGCAATACCCACGCTATCGGTATAGTATTATCGCTATTGTATGAAACCTTCTACATTTATATTTGCCCTGTTTCTTCTTCTTGTTGGCATAAGTTTATTTTTTGCTTCGTGGAGTGTCATACATGGGGATATAAATTTTATATCTGATGTAGCACGAGACATGTACCTGTTTGAAGAAATTTTACAGAAAAAACTTATCCTTATTGGCCCCCGTGCCAGTGTTGGAGGACTCTTTCATGGACCACTTTGGTCGTATATCACCCTCCCCGGTTTTATCATCGGTGGTGGTAATCCTGTCTCTGTAGGATGGTATTGGATAGGCATTATCGCGGCAACACTTGTGGTCTGGTATCAGGTTATGAAGAGATTATTTGGGACCGCGAGCGCGATGCTAGGAGTGCTTTTCACATCTCTCTATTTTGTATTTCATTCTAATTCACTGTTTAATCCTGACGGAGCCATGTTTTTGATACCTGTCTTTTATTTTATGGTTGTTCGCTACCGCGAAACTATACGCCTATCGTTTCTTGTCTGGGCACTCGTCATCCTCGGAGCTATTATCCAATTCCAGATGGCCATAGGCGTTCCATTTTTACTGTTATTGTTGCCATATGTACTATTTGTAGCACTTCGAGGTAAAAAGCCGGTTCATCTACTCGCCTTTCTGATTATACCTATCCTGTTATCTAATTTTATTTTCTTTGATCTGCGACACGAGCATATTTTGATTAAGAATGCTTTCAGACATTTGGCAACGCACGATAGTGCAAGCACACTCTCAAGCTTATTTTGGGATCGGATCACTTATTTGTATTCACGCATAGAGTTTTTGCGATACGGTCCGCCAAACGGGCAGATATATTCCATGTTTCTCTTTGCTGTTTTTCTCGTCGTTCAACTTGTTGGGAACATACACAGAAACAAATATGTCGTGTTTTTGTATTTCTTTCTCGGGTATTTCGCTCTTAGCTTACTAAACAGATATAATTTGCTGACACACTATGTGTCTCCGCTTATCCCGTTTTTATTTCTGATCTTTACATCATTTGTCACGTCCAGATATAGAAAAACATTTTATGTACTGTTTGCCATCATGTATGGACTCAATATCATCGGTGCGTACAATTACATACAAAGCCTAAACCGGTTTATCGGATACGATCAGTATTCGTGGAAGGCACTCTATGAGGCGACGTCAACACTGGTAACGCATGAGGACGGAGAATTTGGATATTTTGTTTACGCTCCTGACATCGTGGGATATGGACCACGATACGCAATGCAATATGCAAACAGAATATATGGTAACAGGGGCCATGCGTTTAAAAAACTGCCTGTCACATATCTATTTATAGAACCGGCTGCACGAAATAATTCATTTACTTCCAAAGATAAATGGAAACGGGATCAGATTCATATAACATCTATTCCGACGTTTGAAAAAAGTTTTTATAACGGATATGCATTTGAACGGCATATATTAACAGAAGATGAACAGAAACAACCCTTTGATCCCGGCGTAAATCCCGGACTTCATTACAGATAACATTGACAGCCGGAACATTAATTAAGTGATTTCAATCGCTTTTTGGCGTAGATATGTGAAGAAACCTGCAGGACTGATGTAATCCCGATAAGCACCGTCCATTTACTCAATCCAACCAGTGCGATATGGGCAAAAATAAACCACACAATGATATACATCATGCGTTGAATACGGTTCCACCAGTCTCCAAGGTTTTTTACGCTCCAGTCATTGGATGTAATAAAGAGTGTGAATAATAACATTGAAGCTATCATTGCAGGAAAAATTTCTGTTTCAAAGCGAAGTGGTATTTGCTTTGCTATCCACGGGATAATCCGAAGTACCAATGAATGGAGCAGTGCAAAAAGATACATGAGAACGCCAAGCTGACGACGGAATGTCATGAGAATCATGATAAATTTATGATTGTATCGAAACCTACGGGCAATGCCAGGAATACTTACTAGAATAAACAGAAGCGCAGCATATTCTCCGCATTCACGGGCAAAACTATAAAACTGAGCTGAGTACGCATCTTCTACTGCTGTGGAATATACTGCTATACATATGAGCGCCACGACAAGCCAGTTTACAGAGAGAAGTACGCTCATCAGTGTATTGCGTTGTTTTGACACCCATAGATATATCGTATCTATAGATTGTTGTAGAGGCATATACAGTATTGTACACTAAGACAATAACACTATATATATGGATATCTTACGTAATGAACATCTTTCCGGTAAACATGAAATAGTAAACGTAGAGATATCGGAGCCAATACCCCTATCTGAAGTCCCCGAACAGGCACTGCAGGGAGATATATTAAATTTCTTAAACCAGGCACTCGATGAACAATCCAAAGGAATTGAATCCGTCAATTCACAAGACGTGCACCGTGCAGCGCATGCAAATCACATGGGTGATGTAAACACACTTGAAGGATTACCTGATACCCCTGACCCAGCAATGGTACGAAGTATCAAAAAAATTCTCTCCTGGATGCAGGACGCAAACACACTAACCAGAACACAGAAGATTTTGGAAGTTATGGAATCGCCACTTGAAACACTTCATGAAGTACGAGAAGCGACACAGACAAAAAAACATAAAAACACACTCATGCAAAAAATAGATAGTGCACTTCAAAAACTTGATGATTGGGGCCAAAGCAAAGGTAAGGAATTTTTTGGAAAAGCCAGAAGTACCGCGAAAACAATTCATGAAGCGTCTAAAGATCCGAATACATGGAGAAACATGACAAGAACATCAGATATTCATGTTGGATCAGCTGATGGACGAAAAATAGAACGCCCAAGGCCTGTACGGGCAAAACGGGTTGAATTGTATAAAAAGATTGTAGAGGCACGAAAAAACGGCTCACCGACAGATGAACTCCTGAAGGAAGCACATCAGCGCGACGAAATAGCATATAAATATCTGACGAATCAGAGAGACATCACGGTAGATTTCAAAGAATATGGAAAACAATCATCACGATATACAGACATTATGCCTTCGCAAGACATGTATAACGGCCACACCGTCGTTATAATCGGTGGCTGGGGTACTGAGTTAGCCTCATTTGAAGCTCCTATGATGGAAGCGGCTATGCGTGGGTTTCGAGTGATCGGCATTTCGCATCCTGATACACAGTTTGGTACCACAACGCGCGCCTTTGCAGATGCAGTCAGTAAAGCGGAACAACCGGATCTTCATGCCGAATATTTTAAACAGTCAATTCGCGCAATTTTACAGGATGAATCATTCACATTGGTAGGACAATCAGCAGGTGGCATGGTTGTGGCCACCATGCTCAATGATGCAGAATTTGCATCGTCGGTAGAGCACGCAGTACTTGTATCTCCAGCCGGAGTTGCAAAGATAAACCTGATTAATCAGGTATACGGATACATTTCAGAAGCAAAGGACCTGCTGCAAAATTTTGATCATACACCATATTATTCCTTTGTTTCAGGAAGGAAAGATGCCACGGCGTTTGATGAACTAGCAAAGACACGTATAGATGATCCAAATTATATAGACGACAGAAGTACGCTTCAAAAAACATTTAAACCGGCACGTTCAGATGCGGAAAAGATTAACGTATATAAAGCACAACAAAAAACATACCACTCAAAAATTTGGAACAGCATTCTGAATATGGCACGAAGACCATTGGACGTGTATAAGACCATGCATTTAAGAGAAGATGCAAGACTTGTAATAATCTGCGGTGAACAGGATCATGCGGCAGGTACGACACAAGATATACAGGCAATGCTTGAACAGTTGCCTACGACCGCGCCGGATAACACATTAATAACAAAAGGATCACAAAAAATCGTGGTCAGTTCATCTCCGGATAGAAATCACCAGGCCTTCATCACACAACCGGAAGAGACTTGGGATGCCATTATTAAATCACTGGCAGATACATCAGCCTGAACTTAACTTTCCGGCTCATTTGGTGGTGGTTCCTGTTCGAGCATGGCTCCAGGTTTTAACCATTCCACATAGGTACATCCTGTGGCAACTTTCTTTTCCCGATCCCAGCCTGCTGTTGAGCATTTTTTCATCTTTTTGCCTGCTGCTGTTGTGTAGAGTACCAGTGACTCTCCACACTCAGGACACTTTTCAGGCAGTGGTTCTGTTGTGCCGTTAATCCATTCCACATACTCACACCCGGTCGCTTTTTTCGTTGCTTTATCCCACCCCCCCGTTGAGCATTTTTTCATCTTTTTGCCAAATCTGGTAACCATAAGTACCAATGGATTCCCACACTTTGGACATTTTTCATCGAGTGTTTGTGGAGGTGTCTCCAACCATTTTACATAATCACACCCTTCATTTTTCTTTGTATCCGGATTCCACCTGCCTGCACTGCAGCGTTGAAGGCGTTTTCCTGTTGCTGTGGTTTGCACTTCTGAAAGCGGGCTACCACATTTTGGGCATGTTTCTGTACCATTGGTTGAGGGATTGTCTGTGTTTGTCATAATTTAGAAAGAGTATCACAATCCAGAAAAAGAAAAAATAGATCAACTCATATATCCTGTGAGGTGGATAACAGTTCGATGATTTGATCTATAACTGGGTATACTTCGGAGGGATTTTGAGTGATCATGCATTTTGTGCGCCACTCTGACGCTCCTTCAAATCCGCGTACATAGATTTTGAAGAATTTTTTTAAAATTGGATAATGTTTTCTTGTTCCCCATGTTTTTTCGTACAATTCTACATGCCGTTTCATGATATGCATGTATTCAAGCGGTCTATGAATTGGCTTTGGAACAGTATGATCAAATGCCCACATATCTTCGAATATCCCCCGTCCTATCATGACACCATCAACCCCGCTTTGTGCAATTTTTTGCAAACCGTCCTGATAATTTTGGACATCCCCATTTCCGACAAGAATTGTATCCGGACTCATGGTATCTCTAATTTCTACTGCCTTTTTTATTTCATCCCAGTGACATGGGACAGAGGACATTTCTTTTGTTGTCCGGCCGTGAACGGTGAGAGTGCTGATACCACATGACAATAGTATAGAAATCCATTCTTCTGTCTGTATTTCTGAAAATCCAATGCGTGTTTTGACGCTCACAGGAATGTTCCCTTCTACCCCTTCTTTTGTGGCTTTGATAATTTCTTTTGCCAGATCCGGCGTTTTTATAAGCGCGCTACAGGCACCGTGCCCTACCACAGAGCGTTCAGGACAGCCCATGTTAATATCCACGCCATCGAACCCCATGGCTAGGACATCTTGTGCCGTTTTATAAAAGGTATCCGGATGTGTCCCCCAAATCTGCGCAACTACTGGGCGCTCATCCTGCGTGAATTTCAGTCGATGGTCCACTCGGCTTCTGCCAACTGACTGCATGCCATCACAGTTGGTAAACTCTGTAAAAAACACATCAGGCTTTGCACATGAGGCCACCATTTGGCGAAATACCGTGTCTGTAACGTCCTCCATCGGAGCAAGTACAAAAAATGGTTTTGGGAGCATTGCCCAGAAGTTATTTTTATTCACTTTCGTTGTTTCCATTCTTGAATTGTATCTATAATTTAGCTGTTTGTCTGCAACAATTGGCCGTTTCTTTGATCAAATGCAGCTATCAGCATTCCAACACCTTTTTCCGTGTGTTTTTCATTATATAAATCCCAAAACGACACAGTTTCAATTCGATCTATGTTGCATATGGGAAATCTGCATTCTTTCATGCGCGTACGCAAATGATCAAGCTCCCGGGCCGTGGAAACATTCATTAGAGCTGCCCGCATAAATACCATAAAGCCCTCCGTATTATGTGGATTATCAACGCATAATGCGTACAATACGATTGGGTCATCGAGCAGTTGATTCAAATCTTCTGGGCGTGGTGTTAATGTTTTCCTTTTATGCCTTAGTACGCTATTTGGAAAACCGGATATATTGTTGTCCAGAATATGTTGATGAATATCATCTATATGCGTTTGAGAACTCCATCCCGTATCTGCATATGTTCTGAAAAATGAACCAAACAAACCAATAACCGCATACTTTCGTAGAATTTCCAAACGTGCCTTGTAATCCTGTGGATATGCAGATGTATATGGCGTATTAAATTTTATCCGCGTAATACTGCGGGCATAATCCAACATGACCGCACGAATCATATTACCGAATGGTGCTTCCACGTGTTCCCTATTCCATTTATGGTCGCTTAGTGATGTAAATGATTCACGGCCCCGTCTAAAGTAGTTGTGAACATTTCGTTCCCTGCCATATACAGACAACACAGCTTCGAGCATTTTAACGACAAACGCGTTTATTTCTTCGGTTCGTTCGGGTAATGGTCGTTGTAATAGTTTTGTATATTCTTTCACCCAATCTTGTATGCAAACCTCTACATATGGTGTATATGTTTTTTCGAATTCCAACGCACCGCTGTCTTCGGTCCAATGGATATCAAGAGAAGGAAGTCCATACTCTTTCATATATTCCCTAATGTGGATATCTAACTCAAATCCTGGACCTGCATTCATCCATTGCAATAGTTCATCAGGAGACATGGGTGCGAACATTTCATATTTTCTGCTGAGGCGATCAGCTATCATTTTTCGCATTTCTTCTGGTAAATCGACTATTGATGTTTGAGAGTCAGTAAAACGGATTTTCCCTTGTATGGATTGACGCATGTCTATATAGAATTTACCTTTTAGATTCCACCACAAATCATCATCTTTGTTTACGCAGACAAATACCTGTCCCGGATTTTCGTTTGCTGCAATTCTCTCCTGCAGGAAGCGTATATATTGTTTTGTCCATTGTGTGTCGAATTCACTGCCAACCTCGTCTATAAGAAGCCGGGTTGGCTCTGTGATCAGCATATAAAACGCAAGATTTGACATGGCCCGCTGCATGCCTGAGGGACGAAGAGATGCTTCATGCCAGGGAATTGATGCGTGCACTTTTATATTCCATGCATCCATATATGTACTAACGGCACGTTCTAATTCAGGATATTCTGCTTTACCACGACTCCAGAGCAGTAACCGTTCAACATCCACTTCAAGATCTAATCTGTTTTTCCGAATTTGTCCCTTATAGAGTAATGCCTGCGCCAGTAATTGCCGCAGTGTATCTCCTTCTTTTGACCGCACAATGACAAAGCTTCGTTTGTATTGCTCTGCCGACATACGTCTGGTATCTATTCCACCTATGTGTACCTCGGTATCTTCCAACACTCCTGCACTTTCACCCGATAGAACCGATAAAAAATTACTTTTACCGCTTCCATTTCCTCCAAAAATCGGAATGATTTCCTGCTTTGGAACATCAAAGCCATCTTCAAATTTCATGGTACTAATTTCTGCGCCGTCACTCGCTCTGCGGAATGGAATAAGCCCGATGGATCGAAGTGATAAGGTTTGCGGAATATCCGCCCATTTAACCGGTTCTTCTCTCACCCAAGTCGTGAGTAATTCATCCGTTCGTGTTCCGTATACTTCTTCACGAAGCTTTTCCAACGAGTGTATCAGTAGTTCCCGGGATGCGTATCTGGTATGCTGTGAGCTTTTATAGCTCATATATGAGCCCAAGCGATCAAGAGCACGCTGTATAGTCGGGCCGATACTGACGGAAACACTTGTCCAGTTATTGTTTGATACCGCAGCAGCAATGGCAATCATGAATTGCGGAACGGAACCGATCAGCAGCGAAGTAGGCACATTTTTCCTAAACGTCAGCCAGTTTCGTTTGTGAGCATTTGCTTCTATGCTTAATTTGTCTCCTACAAGTGCTCCACTTACAGAGGCTTCCGCCTCATGCTCCATTGCTTCATGATTTATAGCCTGCATTTGCTTTCCGAATTCATCCGAGAGCAGTTCAAAACCTAATCTCACATTTTGTTGCTCACTTAACTGGATTGCAGCGATACCACTTCCTACAATTACCGCAGTATCTACGGCAGCTTTCGGAAGTCCGTATAATTTTGACCTTACCAAGAGATTTGCCGCCCCTATACCCGATACCATCGACCAGATGCCATATGTCTTTAAACGATATTGCAGTTCCTGAATGCCACCCTGTGTTATTTCTGAGACGATCGTATCGTAATTTATTTGTGAATTATGCCTTCGGCCGAATCGATCTGTAACGGTGCGAAGATCGACGGCCATGTCTTTTGTAACACCCCACAGATAATTAAACCGTTGCGTCGTCTTATCGGAAACCGCTGAGATAAGCACACTTGAAAGCATTTGACCGAACGAGGCTGCATATTGCCATTCTTTTGGCAGAATGGAAATTGCGCTCACGGTGCCGGCATCGATTGAAGAGCTGAGAACTTCACGAAGCGGCGCATATACAAGATCATCCGCTACATATCCAAGATGTTTTAACCAACTTGCGGCAAAACCGTTTTTACCCGGAGCAGTTGGAAACAGCTTATCAGCCTCTTCTATGGCTGCCAAGGGAAATATGGAGTCTATAAGCCACATGCGAAGCGCATTTTTTTGATCTACACCGCGAAGTGATGGAGACTCACCTTTTGCTATTTGCCGATCCCTGTAGAACCGTTCCCACTCCGTAAGCTTTATATGGATTCCTTCGGGGTCTAACAGACGTGAGGATTCCAGTGATTTGAGCGACGCATCGGTAGCAAATTTTGCAATGGAATCGACCGGTTGAGATGCCTTTTCTGCAAATGTAAACATTGCATCGATAGACCGTTCAACATCCTGTCTTCGTATTGCCTCAAAAAAATCTTCCTTATGCTCTGTAGTAATTGTTACACCTTCAAGTCGAGTGAAGGCATCCACATCGCCGCCAAGACCCGATGAAGTGCGAGAACTGCGCGATGCTAAGTGTTCATGGAGCATTCGATAATTATAGGCTTTATCCTATTCAAAATCAATATATTTCTATATCAAAATATATATAAATAGATTATAATCTCCTCGTCTTATGAACTTCCTGGAAACAGATATTCAAACACGCCTCCAACACTGTGCGCAATCTGCTAGAAATGAGGTGGCAACGGGAGTATATCCACACGCAGACCGTTCGTTATCTATGTATAGGCGTATGATACCCGGATTGGATACTTTTGTGCAGTCACTCTTACGCCTGAAATCCCCGCTTTCGTGCCTTGATGCCGGTTGCGGGACATCACAAGCAGTATCGCAGCTGGAAGCTGCGTATCAAAATGCACTCATCGCATATGGTGTAAACCTCGTTGCTTACCCTCCAACGACAACACATGTGCTCCCTCCAGAACGACTTATTATTTCCAGCATTGGTGGCGCTCCGTTTGCTGAAAAGCAGTTTAATCTCATTTTAGCTGTCGGATCTATTGATACGAGTATGACAATTACGCAGGAAGGCACTAGACTATTACAATTACTGGCAGACCCTGGAGTATTTATATTTGCGCCAACAACGTTTTTTTCTGGGGATGAACCTCAATGTCAACAGTTAATTGATACTGCTACCTCGATGCGTATCCACAACTTCTCTATGTTGAGTGAATTTAACATGCCTGTTTATTACTTTTCGAATATTACTCAGTAAACAGTAGGTTTGAGGAAATTAAAAATCTGCAATAATATTCGTAAAATATCTTAATTGGTTACACTACCTTTTCTGGCTAATGCCCCGTATTCAGTCGAATTCGTCACTTGAATAACTTGCATGGCAATAGAAGAAGCAAGTTTTCTATATGACTCATTTCCCCGGAGTTCTATATCAATTCCAATTGACGGTGATGATGTCGGGTTATATGCTTCTATAACTTCGCTCGGTGTAATATTCCCCTTGAGTAATGATATCGCGGTTCCTATACCATATTCATGACTGAGTGCTGGGGTAAGTACAGCACGATGAGATCTGGAAATTACCGCTTTTATGAAGTGATTGACAGAGCTTATTCTATGCGTATCTGTAATAGGTACTTTTTCACCTTTTTCATCTCTATACCCTGCATCCGCATACGTTCTATCAAATTCGCTTCCAAACGAGACATCGCAATTAACCTTATGAATTATCTGTGTTATTGCAGAGTGTTCATTAAAAAAACGCAACACTGTTGCGTAATCAAATTCTTTCTGGCCACCCTCAATATGATCTGAGTATTTTCGCATAATGGCAATAATATTTTCGACTCTTGCCTGTAAATCTGCATCCCAAGTGACTGTTTCACGAGTATTTTTTGCAAATAAATATCTCATATCCCGGAAGATGCCATTTTGGCGTGCCAGTCGAAGCCGGGCGCTATAACGCGTATCAAAGTTATCAAACTCGGTTATAAAATCTATCGTTTCATACGGTACACCAAATGATAATTGCATGCCCTCAGGCAAAGTAATGGTAGCAAATCTGGATATTGCGTCTGCAACAGTTTCAATATCTTTGGGCATTTTTATAACTAATTCTTCATGTGGATTTATTACTGCAGGTTGCATGCCTACAAGTAGATCACTATTGGCAGCTATAAATTGCGAGAATTCAAACGCGTCTCTTGAGATTGTCATAACAGGCTGATCTGCACGATGAAGACCGGCGCCACCTGTGCCTGTCGGACCAGTAATAATAGTATCTCTTTCTGTAGCCATAGGAGCTCTATTATTATAGGCTAAATTAGCAGTAATAACAAGACGTTGTTATATATATTACAACATTATTGGAGGGCAAAAAACCGGAAATAGAAGATTAAAATAGACAAAATGCATGCCTGAATGATAAGTAATGCATTGGTGGGACCAATTCTATCTCCCACTGCGCCGAGAGCTACTGCAACTACACCAAATAAAATACTTCCAAACAGAGAACTGAGTGATCCGAGTGTCGCACGCTGTTTTGTAGTGAATTCTTTCTGCTGGAGGGTACTTACAGCCGTCGTGGTCGCTCCATACAGCAGTGAAGTGAGCCCCATGAATGCCGGAGAAACAACCGTTGGGAAAAGCAACGCGAGCGTGTTTATAACACGATTAATGAGCAGCTCAAAAACTAAGACCCGTTTATACCCGAATTTTCGCAGGATTGTGCCGCTGTAAAAAAAACTCAGAGCTGCACCTGTATTTGAGATCGTATTTGCTATACCAAGCGCCCATACAGGCCAAAGTGTCGCTACAAATGCAGTCCTGAATGTATAGGCTCCTTCGTAGAGGGCATTACGTAAGGATGAAATTACAGTCAAAAGCTGTACTTTTTTGTTTGTGCGAAACACAGAAAGCGCCTCACCTAAATGACTGTAAATATTTGTACTTTTCTCTGAATGGATATGTGGTTCAACAAGCCGAAGTGACAGTAATACAAGAATCATACGTGGCAATACAGATAGCCAGAACGCCAGTGAAAACGAAATACTGGCCATAATACTGCCTGTAAGCGCCACCAATGCCGCTCCTACAGAGTTATACCCATTTATGTTTCCATACTGAGTATCGTAATCATTTTCACTGTTCGTTTCCGCAAGGCTGTCATGGAGCAGCGCATCATTGTTACCACTATAAAACGCTCTCCCCGTCCCCTCCAGTAATGCACCCAGACATAACATTATGTAGGATCCCCCGTATGCATAACTTATGACAGATAATAATGAAAATACTGCACCGGCAACCACTGTGTTTTTCCTCCCGATCATATCTGAAAACATACCGGTAGGCAGCTCTAAGAAGGCACTGGAGACTTGCACAATGGAAAATATACTCATGCCAAGTGCAAAAGATCCTGAAACTCGCGAAAAATATAACACCGCCACGGGAGTATAAAATACAAAATCTATAAAGAAATTAAACCACGATAAGATCCGGACGTTTTTATGCATACAATAATTGATCTATTGTATCACCTGTATGGGGATTATCTGGTGATTTGCCGAACAGGGATGGGTGTAGGACTTGGCGTTGGATAGCGCCCATACTGTGGCTGTATGGTTGTTTTTATAGAGATATATGGATAACTAAAGTCATAGAGAATCCAGCGTTCCTGCTCTGCAAGGTCTACATAATTCATTTTCTGATATGCATCCAGTTGATAGAGCAAAGAATCAACACGATCGAACAACACTGCTCTTTTTTGCTGCATGAGCGTATATGCTGCAAATTCTGACGCGTTGTATGCCTGCCATGTGCGATGATGTTTAAACCATTCATTTGCCTGGGCAACACGAATATCTTTTGGTAACACATTCTCCACAGCACCTACCTCATACGGTTTTTTGGGAATTTCATCTCTATATATTTTTTTGATCAGATCCCATGGACCATATTTTTTCTCAAGTTTTTCGCGCTGTGCGACCAGTGAATAGAGTGCAAGTTTCGCATTGGTCAGACGTGATTTTTCTTCATCCGATAATGAGTGTTTATCTTTGAGTGATGTAAATAGTTCTTCAGATTTTATAACAATGGTTTCCCAGGAAACTGCACTGTCTTCAGACATATTTGCCAGGTAAAACAGATCCACCATACCATCACGTATCGGAGGCGTCTTCACAATGCGCATATCCATATTCACAGTATTAAAGTATGTAAGTGCGCAGACGGATAAAAGAGCTACACCACCCATCAGATGCTTCTCCTCTACCTTTTTCCAAATGGTGGTCAGGAGTAAAAGAATAATCCCTCCAAGAAGCCAAAATAAGAATACCTCTCCGATAATGCGCATGCGAGTTAAGCCAAAGACTTCTATATACATCATGTCGCGTCTCCATGCGGATGCCAGAAGCAATATAAGTTCCAATAATAATGCTACATTTATCCATGTCAGAACCTTTTGTCCACTGACTCGTTGCTTCACAATCACAAAATAACTAATAACAGCTGCAATTGCAGACGCCGTGAGAAGTTGTGTAAATCCTTCACGAACATACTGCGAGTAGGTAATATTAAATTGTCTGAAAATTTCATGCGATGCAAATAGATATTTGCCCTGAACACTTAGAAATAGTCCAAACAATCCAACAAGAGATGAAACCGGGATAAGCAGATCATGAACTGACAGTGCGGAAAGCTGAAGGAATTTTTCTTTCCGATCTGTAAGGACTACGGTAAGACATCCTGCAAATACTATTGCCAAAAAGAGTGACCACCCTATACGTCCAACGAGCTCTTCGACAAACTTCTGTACCATTTGTTTAAAGATCGGATCTGCTGACATCAAAAGCGTAGCAAACACGGCAAAAACAGCGATAGTAATTGCAGCTGTTTTAATGATCGAAAGTGGCCGTGATTGTGCATCACTCTCATCTTTTTCACGAGACTGTAGTATGAGCCGAAACGGAGAGAATATACTCTGAACTGCGTACAGGAATACCTGAGATATATGTTCCCATAGCGTGATAGGAACCTGTGGGACACTGACCAAAAACATAAGGTATCCAAGCGATGAAAGAGATGTGAGATATCCCATGGCTTGTACAAATCCGTTTGCACGCATACCGACAGTGAGAGCAGATATACTACCAATACAGACAGTCACTACTGATACCCATGATTGTTTTGTTTTAGGGAGTGCCAGAAAAACACCTATAAATGACAATATCATTGTGACACCAAAACCAATACCAAAGGCACCATAAAAACTGCCTATGTTAAATCCGAGAAGTATAAAAATAAGAGGCCATACCAACGAAGTTTTAGGTGTTTCCAGTTCCGGTGTTTTTGCTGTTTGGTTCGCACGTTTCACCATAATAGGGCTTTAAGGATAGCACCGCAAAAATTATAATGCAAATCTGCCGGATCAATTCTGCTTTGCACCGGATTGATTGCTGCCTTCAGTCATAGCAAGAAGTTTCCCAAGTTCTTTCACAAATTTCTTCGCATGATTCCGGCTCATGCCAATGCGTGAGACTATACGAATCTGATTCGTAGACCCCAACTTTTGCGCCACATCCAACACCACCCCATCTTCATTTGTCGTCATAAATACATTATCAGTATAAAGCACCGACGTGGTATCTAAATTTACATTTATGGAAATATTCTGTAGTGTAGTATCTTTTTGGTCCATAGTTATTTCCGGCCACTTTGCTTTCGATACGATAATATGAAAGCGCCAAGACCAAGAATAATTGAGATAAATGAAAACAGTCCTCCAACAAAAGGTGCTTTGAACATACTAAACAATATCGGAATGCCGACAAGTGACTGCACATACAAATTACCTGATGACTTTACTTTGAATCCTTCAAGCACCGATTTTCCCAAAATTTGTGCTGCCACAATTCTGCCAAATGCAGTTGCCACAACCGCCGCCAGAATAGGCACCGGGATGATCAGTATGCCGATAATCGTTACAAGCAAAAATAGAGAAATAAACGGGAGGGCTATACAGGCAAGTAATCCTACTCCCATAGACACAAGCCATTTACGCTCTATTACTGACGAAACCTGTGTGATTTTTTTTGCAAATAGCGCATTGGTAAGTAGCGATAGCAGCAGATAAAAGATAACACTGGAAACCGCATTTGCCGGCCATTGAACGGGTTTTGTATCTGACGATGGTGCTCGGGTGTCTGATTCTTTTTTGGTGTCAGGCGTAATATGTGAGACGATGCCTGAAACTGCTGCGCCATCTGCTATGGTTGCTTCTTTTTCACTTGTATATCGCAGCGCCCCGAAAAGTCGGGTATCTTTGCCAACGAGAAGAGCATTGGTGTACACGGTTGTATCTCCATGTACTTCCCCTCCTATGTCCATTTCATTTGTAAATCCGGTCAGCGGACCTATATTTCCGTTTGTTTTGAGGGATTGTCCGGCTACAAATACTTCTCCCGACATTGTAGCTGATTTGTTTATAACTACAGTTTGACCAAGGACTGTCGCATTTTTTGATACCTGTCCTCCAACTGAAAGTGTTTGGGCTGCCACACGAATATCTCCCTTTACTACCCCCGATACTGTCAAATCCCCCGCAGCACACAACACATCTCCATCCACAATTCCGGAGATCGTGACTGTTTTGCCGGCACAGAACACATCACCATGCACGACACCATCTACAGTAATTGTTGTTCCACCTGTCATGAGTGATCCTGCTATTACCTGCTCTTTCGGGATGGTCACGGTTTCCGCCTGTTTCCATTCCATGGCATGAACTGTAGGGATGAACACAGATGCAGCGATCAATATAACAAACAGTCGGAGTATATATTTCATGCTTCCACTGTATACCGTTTTACTATCAAGATGCAAGTTAAAACGAACAATATGGTGAGATTGACATACAATAAAACATCTCGTATGCTTGCAGTTGGTATATCGCGAAGTCTGTGAAAATCAGGCGCTGGACCGCAACCGTCATAGCCGGGTCGCCGATATACATAGTCTACCTTCGGTATAAAGGAATATATGAAAAAACAATATATTATCATAGCGGCTATTTGCTATGTGCTTCTATTCTCCGGGATCTATATTTGGGTTTATACAATCAAGCCAAAACTGAATAAAACACCCGAGCAGCGAGGACTTATATCAAAAGAAGGTGCAACACCCAGAATTCGCATAACCCAAAAAATTCTCCACTCTGATAGTGAAGCTACTTCACCTGCACAGCCAATGGATATCCGTGAGGGTGAAACTGCACTCGAACTCATTAAACGGACACATCCTGTTGTAACAAAAGACTATGATTTCGGGACGCTGGTTGAATCTATAGATGGTGTGAAAAACGGGACTGACAATAACTATTGGATACTATATATAAATGGCAAACAGGCCTCCGTCGGTGCCGGAGCCTATACCATACAAAAACAGGATGCACTTGAATGGAGGTTTGAAGCATATGCACAGTAAAATACGACGCAACATTCTGATTAGTTTTATACTTTTATTGGTTGGCGTTGCCTCACGCATTGTACCTCATGCTCCAAATCTTACAGCGCTCGGGGCCATAGCTATTATTGCCGGTGTCTATTTGCCGAAAACATATGCAATCTCGCTGTTAACCATCATATTAGTTCTTTCTGATGCCATTATCGGATTTCACTCAACAATGCCGTGGGTATATGGAAGTTATGCGCTCATTGCTCTACTCTCACAACGTTTGGCCTCACGAAAACTACTGATTATGCCAATCATGTCTTCACTTCTATTTTTTGTGATTACAAATTTCGGTGTGTGGGTATCTACGTCCATGTACGCTAAAACGATTGATGGACTCATACGTTGTTATGTAATGGGGATTCCATTTTTGCGTGGAACACTTACAGGTGATATAGTCTACACAAGTCTATTTATTGTGATAGTAGAAGTTATATCTGCCTATCACGCTCAGATAGATAGAACGCTTGCCCGAATACCGTCTTTATATGGCAGCAATAAGTGAACAGTCGCGTATAGAACAACCCTCACTAGATTTTATAGCCGCCGTTGCTGGAAGTGATGCGCGTCTCCATCCGGGCGAAGATGCTTTTGCCTTTGCCAGAAATGAGCTTGATGCTCAAAGAATACGGGAACAGGATGATGCTGCGCAGATTGTTGAACTAAACATTATCAGAAAGACTGCTGATGATATCGAATCTGAGTTTGCAGAGAAAAAATTACATTTGCCTAATGTCTTTATTTTGTACAGTGCAGGAGTGGATGTCCCAGATGATATTGTTGAAAAATATGTCTACGGGACAGGACCAATAGAACAGTTACCCAAAGCAGATATAGCAGGACATTTGGGTGTGGCAGGTGCCATAAAGCTGGATACACACCATACAGCAATGGTATTTAATGGACGGGCTCACCCTTTCTCCGGGGTAGGACTACGATATGCGGAAATGATATATGCGAGACCCCTGAATGTAATAAAAGAACTGATGCGCAGACAGCGTGAACGCGGAATACAAAGCGCCGTTATCACTACATATTTAACAGGAGTTGATGAATTTTCTCCGCTTGGTAAAGGTGATATGGGCATCGTGGTAGATCACACAGAGCTTGCGGGTGGGCGAAGTGCATTAAGCGCCGGCGCGGGTCCACGAAATTTTCTTGATAAATTTTTAGGTGAACGGTTTCAGCCAAAAACTGGCAGAGCTTCAAATATAGAACTTGCCAAACTGTTTATCGATCACGCAAATGCGTTGGATACCCATGTTGGAGCAGCAGCTGCAGTTGGAACGCCAGGGACTACCAGTTATCAGTCAATTTTTGACAGAGGCATAGCGCTTGCGGGTTTTGAACGGTTGCGAGATCGGTTTAATGCAATGGCTGAAACCATCTTTGGCAAAAATGCAGTCGCATCATTATTTTATGATATGTCATTATCATTTGAAGTCGATGTGTTGAAGCAAATGGTTGTTCGTACAAATACCGAGACTGATGACGAATATGTGGAAGATGATTTTCCTACCCTCTTTGTTGTTGTACCTACAGATATAGTAGGCGCTGAAAGTGAAAAAGTTGATCACGCTGCAGTCGTCAGAGAAGCAAGACGACATGGTGAAAAAAACGGTAATATTGTTCGCAGATTTGCTGCTGATATCTGCAGCAGACTTAACGAATTGCAGTCATTGCAAAGGATTCCAGACTGGGTTGATCCGCGGTTTTCATTACATGCGCTGCTTCCAGTGTAATACGATATAGCACCTGATATAATACAATTATTATGGATTCAATCGTACCATTTATAGCAAAAGTGCTCGCAATTCTTACAGTAGCAACAGATGTCGGCATTGTACTTTTTTTCCTTACAGCATTGCTCGGACTTGTTATCCCACAAATAAAAACTCTTCGGCTCACTGTGATAAAAGCTGTAAAACCGTTTGCACGCATCCTTGCATTTCTTATTGCCCTTGTATCTATGAGCGGCAGTCTGTTTTATTCGGAAGTTGCTAAGTATACCCCATGCTTACTCTGTTGGTGGCAGCGTATATTTATGTATCCTCAGACACTCCTCATCGGGATGGGTATAGTAAAGGATGATAAAAATGTTGCGGATTATAGTATCGGATTCTCTGCTGTTGGAGCAATTATCGCTACCTATCATTATTATATCCAGCTGGGTGGAAAATCGTTTTTTTCTTGCGCGCAGATCGGATATTCATCTGAGTGTTCGCAGCGTTTTACGTTGGAATTCGGATATGTAAGCATTCCAATGATGGCGCTCACTGCGTTTGTTGCGATCATGATTCTGATGATTATTTCAAAGAAAAAGACTATCTGACACTATTATGCTGGGTACTATCATTGTCGTATTATTGATTCTCTGGGGACTTGGGTTTATCCATATTCCGGCACTCTCGTTTCATAATATTGTCCTCTTTCGCTTATTCGGACATACCATAACGCTGTGGGAACTTCTGATGTTTGTGGTCATTGTCTGGGCAATGGAATCACTTCCCTCTCCCCTCCGTCAAATTGCATTTGTACTCGTGCTGCTCTGGGTACTTTCTATTGTGGGAATTATTGCGATTACAGGCTTATCAAATTTGATTATCGGCGCTATTCTCATTGGCATTGTCTTGGCAATCTTTCAGGGACGATAACCAAAATTATTTACTCGCACGAAGTGCATTGAGGATAACCCCTACATCTATAGCTTCCTGTAAAAACGCACCGTAAATCGGAGGAATATACCCAAGTGAAGCTCCAATCATACCAAGAGTACTTAACCCTATGCCAATAACTATGCTCTGTCGGGCGATCTTAAGCGTATGTTTTGAGACACGAACTGATTCCAGCACTGCCGAAAAATCACCACCCAAAAAAATAAGATCTGCTGCCTCTGATGCTGCCGTATGCTCTTCGTTACTAAATACCATGCCGACATCAGCAGCTGCCAATGCTGGCGCATCATTAATGCCATCTCCAACCATAGCTGTTACACGCCTCGCGCTTCGAAGTTCTTTTATACCTCGCAGTTTATCTTCCGGTGAACAGTCTGTTTTTACAGTCAAATCAACGCCTGTAAGATGTGATACGGCTAAACGGGTTGCTTCTTTTTTATCTCCTGTGTAAATCGCCATATGAATACCAAGCCGTTTTAATTGTTTTAATACGGTTGAAGCATCTTCTTTTATTTTGTCTTCAAAATAAAAGGTGGCAATCCGAATTGTTTTTTTGCGCAATTCTATGGCAAATCCTGCTGATCCTTTTACTTTTGAAAGTGTGTACTGTATACCATCTACCATTCCTGAAATACCATATCCGATTTTTTCTGATACGTGCGTGGCAATGTATTGTTTTGCATGTTCTTCACGGGCTTTTCGCACGATTGCTTTTGCCAGAGGATGCAGAGAATTTCTTTCTATAGATTCTGCAATACCAAGTATTGCACTTTTTGAATAGGTAGATTTATTTATGATAATAGATACCACTGTCGGTTTGCCTAGTGTCAGTGTACCCGTTTTATCAAACATAATATCGGTAGCCCGTGACAGTGCTTCGATACTGGCAAGCGTTTTTCCGATAATCTTACGCCTCGCAAGCGCATTCATACCTCCCATGAGTGCAATTGGTGTGGCAAGTATCAATGGACATGGTGTTGCAACAACCAGCACTGCCAGGACCTGTTTGATATCTCCTGATACATAATAGGCAAATGCAGCAATACAAAATGTAATAAGGGTAAATATACTGCTGTATTTGTCTGCAATGCGAATTAAGGGAGAGCGTTCTTCCTGTGCCTTTGCAACCATATCGATGATTTTTCGATAGGTGGATTCTTTGTCTGATTTTGTTACTCGGATGACCATCGGAGATCCTATATTGATCGTTCCACTGCGGATAACATCTCCTTCCCTCTTCTCTATTTCATACGGTTCACCGGTGAGAGATGATTCATCAGCTAAACCATTTTCAGATTCTAATATGCCATCAAGCGGAATTACCTCTCCTTTTCGGACAAATATCTTTTGACCGACGCTCACTGATTCAATCTCTACTCGTTCACCAAAGGTATCTTTTACCCACAGGAGGACATGCTTTGGTATGCGGTCGGACAGCGCAGTTAATGCAAGTTTTGCACGGGAAATTGCATATTTTTCAAGCGTCTGACCGCCAGCTAACATGAGGACAATGACGGCAGACACAACCAGTTCACCGGAGATAACACCTGTTGTGATTGCAACAAGGGCAATATAATCAAGAGCGAACTGATGCTTCATCAAAGACTTCCATGTATCCCGAAGCAGATCGATACTCCCTATGAAGATCGCGAGGCTGATAACCGTAATGGATGGGATGATCATGCCAATAGCGCGAAGAATGAAATATAAAATAATTGAGAAAAGAACATAGGCAGGCACGCGGAATAGTTCAACAATTTGTTGTTGTTTGGAAGATATCTTCATGGCTTTATCATACTAAATACCGCGTAATAACACGATGAGATAGATTACAGAACAGCCGTTGCACCATGGGATTTTGTATGGATTTGTACAGCCAATAAAACACATATAAGCGTCACAATAGCCGCAGCTAGAAACGGTAAAGGCGTGCTCATAGTGGCAAGAACGCCTCCAACAATCGGGCCTAAAATCATACCGACACTCATATATGATGCATTTACTCCCTGAATACTTCCCTGTGAATGCGCATCAACTTCTTTTGAGAGCAACGTCTGAATAAGTGGATTGATAAAGGCATTCGAAAATGAATGGAATACTGATGCAATCAATAACATGGGGTATGAGCGAACCATAAAGAACCCGATGAGTGCAAGCGTTTCAACAATAAGGGCATTTCGAAATACCAGTGTATCCTTAACTCGCTTCATAACTTTTGGTATGACAAATCCTTGTGCAATCAACCCAATAATACCGATAATTGTAAAATTTATAGAAATCTGTGTCGGAGTAAGACCCAACACTTTTACTGACAACGGCTGATATCCGTATATGAACATCGCAAATGCGAGTGAATAGATAAATGAGATTAACAGTGTTGTACCCACATTCGGATCTACTAAGGCATGAAGTAGATGTCGGAAATCGAATAAAGAACCCTTCTTTGCTACACCAATATGTTTATTTGTCTCAGGAAGTAACAAAGCTGTGAGTATTGTAGCAATAACAGAGACACTCCCGGCAATAATAAATGGTACTTCTGTGCCAAACCTAAGCGTAAGAGCCGATATGGCGGGCCCAAATATAAAGCCAAATCCGAACGATGCACCAATGATACCAAATCCTTTAGCACGATCCTCTGGTTTTGTCGTATCTGAAATCACCGCAGATGCGACAGGAATATTTCCGGCTGTAATACCATCCAGTGCACGGGCTATAAACAAAAATATAGCACTTGGTGCAAATGCCATAAGGAAAAATGATACAGCAGTGCCGGCAATAGATATCACTAACAAAGGCTTTCTTCCGTACACATCAGACAATCTGCCAATAAGAGGTGTTGCTATAAACTGGCAGACAGAAAAAATTGAAAACAATAATCCATTTTGAAAATCTGATAATCCGAATTTATGCGAGTATGAATATAAAATCGGAATAATAATCCCATATCCTAGCGCGTTTACAACTGCAATAAGGGCAATAATGAGGAGGTTTTTATTATTTTTAAACATACTGTATTCTAGCATACACAGATATGCATTTGACGTGTGTATTGTTATGGGATTGACAAAACAGCATCAGGCATGGAAGAATGAACTATATGAATAAAAATATGCTTCTGATTGGCAGTTTGGTACTTATTGTTCTTGCAATCGGCATGGTTGCCATTCTTGATAAAACCACTTCAAAACAGGATTCTACGACTGATGTTCGCGCTCGTGCTGCGGTCACTAAAAATCTTATGGTAAATGCGATTGTTGAATCTGTTGATGAAAATACCGGTCATATAACTGTTCAAAATGTATATTTTGCCGATAATAGTCGATCAGGAGAAGCAAAAGACATGGGCACTTGGATAGTAACACCACCTGTTTCTTTTGATACTTCGATACTCGCGCCTGGGACAAAAGTATCCATTGGTGTTGATGCCAAATCTTTTTTGGCGATTAAGCGAACCATGACTGCAGCTACTATAACTGTACTTAAATAACATTAACGGAATCCTTATATCTTTTTTGCCGTTGTTCCGTCTTTCGTATCTATAACCGTATACCCTTCTGACTCAATTTGTTTTCTAATCGAATCGGCTATATCAAACTGCTTTTGCTTTTTAGCCATTTGACGTTGATCTAAAAAATCCTGAATATGTTTCGGAAGTTCTACACTGTGAGAATTCAATTCGCGTGCATTGTGCACAGAAGCTTTTTCATACAGGTTTAGACCTAACAATGTATCATATAATTGAAATAGCAATAATTTATCAATATCTGAAAGTGATTCTGATTTTATTGTTTTCCACATCACTGCTAGTGCATTTGGAGTATTAAGATCATCTTCCAAACATGAAATGAATTTTTCGTGCAGATCTTTTCCTGCGACAGACAGTGATGCCCCAACAACTGCCAAACCTGATTGTTTGAGCACTACAGCCAATCTGGAAATCAGATCTTTATAGGCGGTATCTGCTGCACCGAGTGCATCCCAGGTAAAATTAAGGGATTTCCTGTACTGTGCAGATAAGTAAAAATACCGCAGTGATAACAGATCAAAGCCTTTTTTAGCAACATCATCAAGGGTGTAAAAATTTCCGAGAGACTTGCTCATCTTTTTTCCGTCTACCATAAGGAATGCATGATGAACCCAAAACCTCACAAATTGCTTCCCAGTTGCGGCTTCACTTTGGGCAATTTCATTGGGATGATGGACCGGTATGTGATCTATACCTCCTGTGTGGATATCGATCGTACTCCCCAAATAGTGCATGCTCATTGCACTGCATTCTATATGCCAACCAGGAAAACCATCTCCCCACGGACTATCCCAATGCATCGCATGATCCGCAAAACGCCCCACTCTCTTAAACCAGAGAGCAAAGTCAATTGGATTTTTTTTGTGCTGTCCGGTTTGAACTTCTTCACGAACTGCAGTCAGTTTTTCTTCCAGCTTTTGACCGAACAATTCTCCATACGTCGGAAATTTTGTAACATCGAAATAAACGGCTTCAGGCGTATCGTACGCATATCCTTTTTCAATAAGTTTTGCTACAAGTGTTATCTGTTCATTGATGTGATCGGTTGCTTTGCAGCTCGTTGTAGGACGAAGATTGTTGAGCGCATCCATGGTGGCAAAAAACTGATCCGTATAAAATTGAGCCACATCCCAGACTGTTTTGCCGTATTTTTTGGCGCCTTTCTCCATTTTATCTTCACCTTCATCACTGTCAGAAGATAAGTGTCCGACGTCTGTAATATTTTGAACATGGTTAACCGTGTATCCATCATACGACAGAAGTCTGCGGAGTATATCGTCACCAACATATTTTTTCCCGTGCCCGATATGCGCAAAATCATATACAGTCATTCCACAGGTATATAATGATACACTTGGTGGGTAAAGCGGTGTAAATTCTTCTATGGTCTTTGACAAGGTATTATATAATTTCAACATGTTTGTAGGGTACAATTAAATGAACATATTTTCAATCCTACAATACAAATACATCTATATTGAGAAATTTAAATAGTATAGAATGGTGTCTAGCACTAACTCTAATAATATATGAACACTCTGAAGCGTGTTTTCGGTCCCGTACGCCCTCATGCTTTCGTTTTGATCGGTATCTTAATTTTCACTATTGCCTCACGATTACTGTACCTGAATTCAATCCCAAATGGAATTAGTGACGATGAATTGGAATTCGTATTGAATGCAAAAGCCATCTTTTATACGGGATACGATATTGCAGGGAAATGGTCCCCATTTAACAGCAGTTACAAAATGAATATTTTTCCTCCTCTACCGTATGTGTTAACAGCACTATGGCAAGGAATAATGCCGCTGCGCAATGATCTGGCACGTATTCCTTATATTTTTTCTTATATTTGTCTTATTTTCATCCTTTATGGTATTACGGTACGTCTGATTAACAGAAATGCCGCGATTATTGTAGGAGTCATGGCTGCTATTAATCCATGGGGTATTTTTTTCAGCAGAACAAGTTTTGAATCACCAATTTCAACTATGTTTTATATGCTGGCTTTTTATCTTGTGCTAATAACTAAAGGAAATTTTATACTGCTCACAATTATCCCTCTTACAATGGCATTTTTTACGTATACGGGAGGGAAATTAATACTACTGCCATTTAGTTTGATTCTTTTTGTGTATGCATGGTTTGTTGTTCATAAAAAGAAATATACAACACAGTTTTTGGTGGCGTCTGTGGCTGTTATCATATTGCTGATATATCAGATTGTGTCGATACGAACAGAGGCTATAGGTTCACGAATCACGGAGATAGCCCAACCGTACTCCCCATTCATAACATCGATAGTTGAAACCAAACGCCAAACCTCTGTGATAGGATTCCCATCTTTTATATTTTCTAACAGGTTTCTAAGCTATGCAGAATATGTTTTTAACAAGTATGCTGAGGCATTCTCTCCGAAGCTTCTATATATGACAGGTGACATTCGCTCGACATATTCAATGTCGTATCATGGATACTTTTATCTTTTTGATATGTTCTTTTTCCCTATAGGAATGTATTTTTTGTTTAGATACAAGCGTCGCATTTTTTCCCTCCTTTCATGTTTATTAATTATTGCCCCTTTGCCGGCGGTTTTGGGAACAGTTGATACCGGTTTTATTGCTCTTCGAGGTGCGCTTTTGTTCCCAATTATGATAATGATTCATGGTATTGGGTTATATTTTTTACTAACGAAAAAACATACCATTATGTATCGTATTACTATATGGGTGATCGCATGTATTTATATTATCTCCTTTTTTAATTTTATATATATGTATTTCTATAGATATGGAGTATATAGTTCTGAAGCATATGGATTCAGTAGACGTATACTAGGAAATTATATACGTTTGGCTTCCCCGCACACGCCTCTGACGATAGTAACCGGTGATCCGGATTCTTTACTGAAGCATTATTTATTTGTTTCGAACGGATATAACCGAACCAATGCCATGAACATACGGGCTGTATTAGGAAAGCCAGTTATTTCAATTGCGAATATGACCATAATACAATGCGATACCGTAATGGATCTTTCTCCCAAAAACACGATTATAATAGAAACCGGCAGATGTGAAAAAAAATATGCGCCGCCTTTGGATACACATGATTCAATTCCAATCTTATCCGATGGTGGAGAAATTTTTAAAATATATGGGGATGCACTTTGTGCGTCGTTCCCAAAGAAAAGATATCCGTCAGATATACGTATAGAAGATTTTAATATTCAAGAGTTGAGCACAGAGAGGTTCTGTACGCAGTTCATTACACATCCTTCAAACTAATCAGGCACGTATGTTCTAATCCTGTCTAAGGCTCTTGTTTTCCATTGCTGTTGCCTTTGCTTTTTTACCATATAAATCCCCACGGGATTTTTTGCTTGTGGGCATGGGAACTGACTGGGCTGAAGCTTGGGCCTGCTGCTGCATACGCTGCTGTTTTTTTTGTTCCTGTTCCTGCTGCAATCGCTCCCAAATAGAAGGCTCTCGTTGTTTTTTTACACTGCCTCCTGCAAGTTCTTCCAGGGCTTTTCGGGCAATTTGCCGTTTTACCTTTACATCTGATTCTGTTGCCATCTGATTCCATGCGCTTTGCTTTCCGCTATTTTCAGAACCTGAAGACTGTACCGTAAATGTTTGTGCACCTGCCTTTTTACCTGTGGAACCGCCCATACTCTCGAGAGCTTTGCCCACAATATCTTTTGGGACCTGTGCTACCTGTTTTCCGACATCTTTGGCTATATTGCCAAGCTCTCCCGCAATTTGACTTCCCAGGTTATTATTCATAATTTAGTCTTGTCATCCCCGACCTGATCGGGGATCTATACAAATTATAGCGTATCACACAAATCTACAAATGATGGATTATGTTCTTTTATCAACCGTAATTTCCATTCTCTATTCCAGTGCTTGAGTTGTTTTTCCCGTTCAATAGCTCTTTGAATATCAATATATTCTTCAAAATACACTAATTTTGATATGTAATATTTTTTCGTAAAGCCATCGGCTATTTTTAGTTTGTGCTCTGCTGTGCGTCTCCATAAATTATTTGTTACTCCTATATAAAGTGTTGGTCGCTCATTTGCCAGAATGTAGACAAAATAGTGCCTCACCGTCATATTCGCACAGATCCTCGCCTTCGCGAGGATGACAACTCGAAAATTTATATAAATCCTAGCTGCATTTTGGCATCTTCACTCATCTTATCAGGTGTCCAGGGAGGTTCAAAGGTCAAATCTATTGTGATCTTCC
>CAYSEV010000006.1:0-54865 GCA_964430295.1 uncultured Gammaproteobacteria bacterium | reverse complement strand
CGCGAATTTTTGCAGCTGAACCGGTTTTATAATCTATAATTTCGATTGTTCCATCAGCGAGAGTATCAATTCTATCTATCTTCCCGCCTAACGTAACAGTTGGTGTGATTTTTATTTTAAATGGCTCTTCAATAGCCGTTGGTATGAGTCCAGGTGTGTATCCCTTTTGATAAAATTGTGTTAAGAGGTCACGTCCATGTTGTTTCATTTTTTCTTCGTATTGTTTATTTCCATATCCGATAGATACCCATAGTGATTCGTACAACGAAATAAGCTGTGGTTGCGTTGGCGATTCGCCATTTTTTACAGTTGTATAAAATGATTGAAGTGTCTTATGTATAACATCTCCAAACGTCAAAGCCGCTGACGGTGGAATCGGAATTTTTATAATATACCTATATTTATATTGCAACGGACATACTTGAAAGCTCGACAATTGGGAGTAAGAGATATACGAAATATGTTGTTTCACGGTTTGAACATGTATATCTGTGGCATCCCGTTTGAAATCAAGAAAGCTTAACTGCGCACTTGAATGCTGCGAATAAAGAACTTCAGGAATTGCTGCCTGTTCCCCAATTGCTTCGTAAACAAATGGCGATAATTTTTTTTCACGCTTCCCGTCACCATAATATTTTGCTGCCGTCAGATACAAATAATCCCTTGCGCGGGTCATGCCTACATAACAGAGACGCCGCTCTTCCTGCTCATGAGCATCACCAGAAGAAAGTATTTCTTTCAATAGAGATTCTGGTACAGGTATTTGTTCTTTTCGTTCAATACTCGGGAAACGTTGGGATACCATATTAACGAGAAATACAATTGGAAATTCAAGTCCTTTAGATGAATGTATCGTCATAATACGAACGGCATTATCGGAAGACCAATCAGTGTCAGTAGCCATAGGGGATTCACCTAGCTGCATAGACATTTCTATCCAATCCACCACAGTAAAAACACTGGCATCTTCATGTTCGGATTCATATGTTTTTAGTTTTCCAAAAAATTTTGAGATATTTAGCGCAACTGTTTCATCCTTTGTATTTGTATATTGTGCTAACAATTGCAATAATCCTGTACGCTCAAGGAAAAAATATAGGATCTGACCTGCTGTTTCTTTTTTAATCAAGCCTAAATGATCATGAATCATATGGACTAACTCTGATATTTGTTTCTTAGATTCATCAGACATATCTGGCATCTGTTCAGAAGTACTATGCTGTCCATGTGCAATTTTTTCGCAAATTTCAAAGAGAGATCTTCCATATTTTTTTGCAGTATTTGAAATAACTGCCACATCACGTGGAGGGAGCTTCATCCAATCCATTACCAGAAGCCTATACATAGCAACATTATCTTCAAAATTATAGAGCACTTTTAAATATGCGATCAGATCCTTCACTTCAGGTTTTCTGTAAAGCTGCCCTGGCCCTAGGAACTGATATGGTATTCCTTCGCGTCCTAACGCCCTGGCAAATGGCTCTGCATGAGCGTTTGCCCTCACGAGTATGGCAATATCACTCCACTGATAACGCGCTTCACTCGAGTCAGATACTGAAACTCGTTGGTGAATTTCTTTTGCCACCAATTCTGCTTCATATTCTGCGCGCTCTGCATATAAAACACGTACTACGTCACCATTTACTCTTCGCATACTTTCTAATTTTTTATCTATATGTTCAGTGACTTCTAATCGATCAGGATTATTCTTTTGTATCAAATCATAGGAACGATCTAGAATTTCTTTAGTAGAACGATAATTTTTTGTCAGTACAACAATTGTGGTCTTGGGAAAAGTCGTCCGAAATTGAATCATGTTTGAAACAGCTGCGCCGCGCCAACGATAGACTGCCTGATCGTCATCCCCTACAACGGTAATATTTTTCTTTTTACCTGCCAGTAATATAGCCAATGTGTTTTGTGCGATATTTGTATCCTGAAATTCATCGACAAGGACATAGGTAAATTGCTCCTGATATTGTTGAAGTATATGAGGACGTTTTTTAAATACTGTCAGGGTATGGCTAATTAAATCTGAATAATCTGCAACACCTTCTTTTATTTTCAGTTCTTCATATTGATGGTAGGCATTTGCCAGCTCCAGATATTTTTCTTGTTCTTCACTTGCTTCATCATCTTGTTTGGAATCTTTTTTTAGCTGTTTTTGTACCCATTTCAAATAGTCTTCAGGTGATATTTCTTCATCCTTGAGCCGACTAAAATGTTGAATCATTCCACCAATAAATTTATTTGGATTTCCAAGAGGACGGAAATAATGGAGTCGAAAAGAGTGTATATGTTTGCGGAAAAATAAAATTGCATCTGCCTCTGTCATTAACGTATATGAAGGATTTATTCCTATATGAATTGCTTCACTTCGAAGAATTCTGTCGCAAAACGAGTGAAATGTTGAAATCCACATTTGGGTAACACCGTAAGGCATTGCCTTATCCACACGTTC
Source organism: uncultured Gammaproteobacteria bacterium (assembly GCA_964430295.1). Taxonomy (GTDB): domain Bacteria; phylum Patescibacteriota; class Microgenomatia; order UBA10105; family UBA927; genus CAYGFH01. The sequence continues at coordinate 52,404 of CAYSEV010000006.1, read as the reverse complement.
TTCCATTTCTCTTGCTGCTTTTTCTGTAAATGTGAGTGCTAATATTTCCTGTGGTTTAGCAAAATTGTTTGCTATGAGGTATTTAATTCTTTCTGTGATAACTGTTGTTTTTCCGGTCCCTGCGCCGGCAATAATCATGAGCGGGCCTTTTCCGTGTTCTACGGCCTTTCGTTGTTCTTCGTTTAATTGTCGATCTTCAACAGATACATTTGTCATATCAGTTTTGTAAATCTTTCTGTATCATACTAAGTAATTCAGGAAATTCCTTCATTCCAGACTCGGATCCCATATGTCCTAATCCTGGAAGTAGCTCAACTTTACTGGATAATGCTTGTGCGAATTCAATCGATTTTTCAGCATCAATATATGGGTCATTATCGGAGTAAATCACTGTAGATTTTGGGATTAATGATTGCAATTTTTTAAAATCAAATGTTTGATGATAAAACGAATCATTTGCTTTTTCAATATAGGCTGATTTTCCATATACCTCAAAAAATGGCGCTATAAAATAAGCATGGGAGATCTGAAGAGGAAACTTTTGAAGTGCTATGAGTGAAAAAACAGGTCCGAGCGAATGACCAACAATACTCACCTGCTCCCCACTTGGTATGCGAGAGTGTATCTGCTCAAAATCATTAAGCCATAGATGAAGATTTTGAGTAGGAATATAATCATCCGGGGACAGCTTCGAGACATCTGGCCAAGAGTCAACTTGAAATTGAGGTGCAATAACCATATGACCGAGTAATTCGATATGTTGTTTAAGCCACGGAAACCATGCATTATCGGGAGACTCGAACGATCCGTGAAGAAAAATATATATCATAGTATAATGACCGTATTATATAACGTATGAATTCAATTAGAACATCTCTTCACAAAACATATTCTACAGATGGCATTGAACTGGACTGTATAGTATTCGCTCCGTCAAAACCAGTGAATAAAATTATCATTCATACACACGGAAAGGAAGGCAATTTCGTTCAAAATCATTTTATTAATACCATGGGAAATACGTATCCAACAAGAGGATATGCATTTATGACATACAACAATCGCGGACACGATTACATGGCTGATTTACTGAAAAAAACTTCAACTGGTTATATATGGGAACAGGGAGGATCCGTATATGATCTACTTGAATCAGCAAAAATGGACCTAGAAGGCGTCGTCTCATTCGCGCAACAATTAGGATATACGGAAATTATTCTACAGGGGCATAGTCTTGGACCTCACAAAATTTCTTACTACATTACGCATACACCAGATAATCCGATATCCCGACTAATATTTCTCACAGCGGCTGATGTGAGGTATCAATTTGATTCAAGTGTGCCTAATTGGGAACATTATTCACTTGTGGCAAAAGAAATGGTAGACAGCGGTAAAGGAAGTGATCTTATGCCTATTCGACTTTGGAGCAATTGCCCGATCTCTGCATCCTCGTTTTGGAATTATACAAATCCAAATACAAATTGTTTTGTATTTAATGGAACGCATCCGGAATTGGAATTCAAAAATTTCAACAAAATCACACTCCCCATGCTCATTATAAATCCTGAAAATGATGTTGCGACAGGTGTTTCTGCTCTAAAACATATAAACCTGATTAAGCAAAATTCAATTTCACGAGACTTTAAATCAAAAATTATAAAAAATGCCGTTCATAATTTTCTTAGTAAAGAAGAAGAATTAGTTGATGAAATAGTAAAATGGCTTTAAGATTTTTCTTCAATTGACTCCAACTCCCGAGAATTTGATATTTTTTGCCCCAAGACTTGAAATGCACCGCTCACTCCACTAAATGCATTATAGGCATTTCCCACATGCTTTCCTAGAACTCCCATTTGATCTTGTATTTTTTCATAGTCTTTTTGTATGGCACGAAATAATCTGAACAATTCTCTGGATTTTTGTTCCATCTCTTTCCCCTGATAGCTTAGAAGAAGCACCTGTAGATGTGCATATAGTGTGTTTGGGGAAACCGGATACACACGTTCTTTTCTTGCATATTCCATAAGTTCATCCATATTTGCAATATCGTAGTACACAGATTCTGACGGTATATACATCAATGCAAAATCCATCGTCCCTTCTTCAGGTAATATATATTTTTTACTGATGTCACTTATATGTTTTTTAACATCTGAAATAAAATCTTTTTTTGCAGAGTTTCTGATGCTTTCCGTTTCTCCATTGTGAAGTACTGTAAAATTTTCCATTGGAAATTTAGAATCTATGCAAAGAAGTCCGGCATCAGTCTTAAGAACTGCATCTACTTTCATACCTGATTTAAACGCATATTGCATATGAAATGAATTTTTAGGGAATGATTGTCCAATCATATCTTTTAATACCTGCTCTCCAATATTCCCACGGAGTTTGGGCGATTGTAAAAATTCCTGCAATGATTTTATGCCTTTGCCCATTTCAGACATCTCCCCCACATGTTTATTGAGTGCACCGATAACCCTTGCCGCTTCATCAAGCCGTTCATTCAGTTGTTTTGTATTATTTTGAAGTGTTCTTGTCATTTCAACTGTGGATCCTCTCATCGCATCATTCAATGTCCGATTGGTCACTTCTATTGTTCGCTGCATAGACTTAAGCCACTCTACCATCGTTGAATCATCTGGTTTTTTTAGTTTTTGAATTTCTCGTATCACAATAAATCCAAGTATCAAAAACCCAACCATTATAAATAAAACGATAAGTAGAATATCTGCGTTCATTGCTCCCACACAATACCATATACAACTTGGAAGAACAAACACATATACTATATATATGGTACGTCTACTGTATAGATTTCAACCACATATGAACGTAGGATGGCTTGTGGTGTCAGTGTGCGGTTTAAGCGCGCTCGGATGGTTAACACACTTCATGTCACCTGAACACACTGTATATATATTAATTTTTTTTATACTTCTTATGTTTACCATATTTGGCGCATTCTTTTATATATCAAATAACATACGAAGATCGTTGATGATTAGTGCTGGAATCTGTATATATCTACTTCTTCGCATGCTTGGTCTTCGCGATGTATATTATCTTGCCTTACTGTGTATTACGGGTATTTCCCTTGAGCTATACTTTCAAAAACAGTAAAATGAGCATATGAACGCGAAAAAATTCTATATTACCTGTGCAATCCCCTATGTCAATGCCGCTCCACATATTGGTCACGCATTGGAATTTATCCAGGGAGACGTTATAGCCCGTTATCACGCACTTCTTGGAGAAGATACAACATTATTATCTGGTGGAGATGAAAACGCACTTAAAAATGTACAGGCAGCAGAAAAAGCAGGTCTTCCAATTCAGGAATTTATAGATCAAAATACCGAAAAATTCCATGCACTCACAAATGCTCTTGGTTGTAGATTCGACATTTGGCAAAAAGGCAGCGACACAGATCATCATTTCAAAGCAAGCCAAACGTTGTGGGAGCTCTGCAAAAAAGATATTTATAGTAAATCGTATGAAGGACTATATTGCGTTGGGTGTGAAACTTTTTACGCTCAAGATGAATTAAATGAACATGGAGAATGTTTTGAACATCCCGGCAAAAAACTCGAATCAGTTAAAGAAACCAATTATTTTTTTAAACTCAGTGCATATCAAAAACAACTTCTTGATCACATAGAATCTGATCAATTACGGATTGTTCCGGAAAAGAGAAAAAATGAAATCGTTGCATTTCTTAAGCGGGGACTTGAAGATATCAGTATTTCCCGAAGTAATGAGCGGGCAAAGAACTGGGGAGTACCGGTACCGGGAGACGATACACAGCGTATGTATGTATGGTTTGATGCGCTCAATATTTACCAGAGCGGCGTGGGGTTTGGATGGGATCAAAAGATGTACGAGACATGGTGGCCTGCAGATGTGCATGTAATTGGAAAAGGAATCAGCCGTTTCCATGCTGTGTATTGGCCTGCATTTTTACTTTCAGCAGGACTTAAATTGCCAAAGGCATTGTTTGTACACGAATATTTCACTGTAAATGGGCAAAAAATGAGTAAGACTCTCGGGAATGTCATAGACCCAATGGAGCTTATTTCCAAATATGGTGCAGAGCCACTTCGATATTATTTTCTTGCAAAATTTTCTCCGTTTAATGATGGTGATTTTTCAGAAGATGAATTTAAAATTGCATATAATGCTGATCTTGCAAACGGTCTTGGAAATCTTGTATCGAGGGTGGCAAAACTCTCAGAAAATCTCAATATAGAGAAATACAAACCTGAGTTTATGGACGTATATAAAGACACATATAGAGACGCGTTACAAGCATTCAGATTTAACGATGCACTCTCATACGTTTGGGATCTTATTAGAAACGCAGATATACAGTTAAACGAAAAGCAGCCATGGAAAATGCCTGAAGATCAACGAGATGAAATACTTGTTCCACTGATCCATCAGATCATGGATATTGCGACACTGCTATCACCGTTCCTTCCTGTCGTTTCAGAAAAAATACGCACTAGTTTTGAAGGACCAACAGTGAGTCCCCCAGGAAGATTATTCCCACGTATAGTATAGTCCTATACAAAATATTACATATGTTTATCGACACACATTGTCATCTTCAGTTTGAACAATACAGCGAAGATAGAAATGCAGTTCTACAATCTGCAAGAAAAGCAGGTGTGTCAACATTCATAGTTCCGGCAGTCGATCCGCTATCCTGTAAATTAACACTTGAGCTGTCAAAAGCTCACGAAGGCATTGTGTACTCTGCAGTGGGGTATCATCCATATGAAGCATCACATGCGCCTGACATCAAATACATAAATTCTTTGCTTACTCATCATAAACAATCCATAGTAGCCATAGGTGAAATTGGGCTTGACTACCATTTGTTTAAAGGTGAACAAGCGTTAGGGAAAAAGCAAGAACAGCGTATGTTTTTTGAAGAGCAGTTATTACTCGCACTACGACATAATCTTCCAGTTATTATGCATTGCCGAGATGCATATGAAGACTTTTTCTCTGTCCTTGATTCACTGCCCTCTTTACCCAGGGGTGTCATTCACTGTTTCTCCGGAGGACTTCAGGAACTTAGGTTTGCACAAGAGAGAAAATTATATGTCGGCATTGACGGAAATATAACCTATGCAAAAAATCTGCAGTCAAATTTACCTCATACTCCACTATCCATGATATTACTGGAAACAGACGCCCCATACCTGACACCAGCTCCTCATCGTGGACAACGAAATGAACCAAAACACATACCAGTTATTGCAACATACATAGCCCATACTCTTCAACATACGGTAGAAGAAATAGCAAAACAAACTACTGTGAATGCAAAAGCACTTTTTACGATATAATATACGTATTCCCTTTATGCGTCGTATTCTATCGCTCTATCCTGAAAAGACAACGAGGTTGCTGGAGATTTTTATTCCGAGCCTATCCTGGCTTTTGATCACGATGCCGTTATGGTTATCGTTTTATCACCCGGCACTCGTTGCATATCTGATTATCACGTTTGATATTTATTGGTTTTATAAATCATTTAATCTCGGAATCCATGCCATTCGTTCATTTGTAACAATGAATGCTCATGTAAAAATAGATTGGTTGACTCTTGCAAAAATACAGGATCATTTTGATGATCTGTATCATGTTGTCATTATCCCTGAATATAAAGAACCGATGCATATTCTTGAAAGAACATTGGATAACTTAGCAAACCAGGTATATCCAAAAGAAAAACTGATTATTGTTCTTGCTACAGAACAAAAAGATCCCGAGGCAGAACATACTATTAGTACATTAAAAGAAAAGTATGGATCTATATTTGGTAGATTTATCGGCACAATACATACGTTAGTCCCAGGGGAAGTTGTAGGAAAGTCATCAAATATGGCGCATGCAGCGCGCGAAGTATACGAACGTTGTAAAAAATGGAACATAGATCCATCTTTTGTTACGGTTACATCCTGTGATGCAGACGCTCTTATTCACCCAAAATATATTTCATATATAGCTCATTCGTTTCTGTCAGACACCAATAGAGCCTATAGCTTCTATCAGGGCGCCATACTATTTTATAACAATATCTGGAGGATCCCTCTTCCTAGTCGCGTAGTAAATACCATGTTTAGTATTGCTAATTTATCTATGTTATCCCAAAAAAATAAACTCATAAATTTTTCCACATATTCTCTTTGTCTTGAGACCGCTAAACAGGCTGGTTTTTGGGGCGTTGATGTTGTACCTGAAGATTATCATATGTTCTTTCAGGTATATTTCAAATTTGGGGAACGCGTATCTGTCAAAAGCGTTTTCTTACCACTCCTACTTGATTCTGCAGAAAGCCATGGATTTTGGAGAACGATGATCAATCAATATGAACAATCAAAACGATGGGCATGGGGTATTTCCGATATACCATTTGTGATTAAAAATTCGCTTATTCATTCTGAAATTCCGTTGATAGATCGAAGCCGTAAAGTTCTTCAACTCCTTGAACAACATGTATTTTGGCCGTCAAACTGGTTTATTCTTACTGTTGGAAGTATCATTCCTCCACTTGTAAACCCTGCATTCGGACGGACAGTACTTGGACATAACCTATCCCAACTTTCTTCAGGAATTTTAACGCTTTCTATGACGTTCGTTCTCGTTATCATTATATTAGATGCAAGATCAAAACCTCCGAGACCAAAAGAGTTTGCCTCCTGGAAACTTCCATTTTTATATCTTCAATGGCTTTCCCTTCCTATTGTGTCTTTTTTCCTTAATGCACTTCCGGGTCTTGATGCACATACGCGAATGCTATTGGGCAAACGATTAGAATACAGAGTAACTGAAAAGGTATAATACACATGCTATGTATAATGCTATAGTACACAGTCCCCCATTTCTGTTTTTAACACAGAGTCTGTGGCGTGACGAAGCATATTCCATCCTTATATCTCAAAAGCCCATATTTACGTATCTGCACTTAAGTTTTGAACCGCCTTTGTATTACATTTTTTTACATGTATGGATGCGCGTATTTGGCACATCAGAAATTGCAGTCCGATCTCTTTCACTTGTTGCATTTCTTATAGCCATCTTTTATGTGGGAAAACTTGCAAAAAAAATATACGGATCATCATGGTTGTCTACATTTTTACCGATATGCTTTTTCCTAAATCCTATGCTTTTTTATTACGCATTCGAAGCGAGAGCATATGGTTGGTATCTTGCCTTTACCGTACTATCCACGTATGCGTATGTTGAAAAGAAATGGTTGATGTATGTGGCCGCTACAGTACTGGGTCTATATACACATGCGTACATGGTCTTTGTGATCGGAGTTCAGTGTATACACTATGTCGTCACGCATATACATGCCAGAATCCATAAAACACATCATACGGTTTCTGATCGGTTTTTACCTTCCGTCATAGGCGTGGGAATTCTTTATATCCCATGGATCGTTAAAATGTATACAGATATCCCAAGATTAAAACAGTCATGGTACTTTCCAGTAGACACACAGCTATTTAAATCAGTACTTGGTAATATTTTTCTTGGATATGAAGGCACGCCTTGGAATCTATGGATATTTATGCAAAGAGTTTCGTTTGTACTTATCGTATGTAGCCTCATCGCTATATTTAGAAAAAAAGACCGATCATTCACATATTATTTTTTCCTCCTTCTCTATGTCCCACTTATAACCATCCTCGCTATATCCGTATATAAACCACTATATGTTATGAGGTATATGATACCCGCTACGGTCGCTGAAGTATTTCTTATTACAGCAGCAATTGCTTCAATTAAAAATCAGACAATACAAAAAATAATTGGAACCCTTTTGTGCACCTTCCTTGTAGGATTTTCTTTTTGGTTTGCCCCAAATCATAAAAAACCTGATATCAGATCAGTAATGGCAGAAATAAATACATTGCAACGAAAACAAGACGCAATTTTTGTTGACGATGCGCTTATATTATACGAAGCTATGTACTACAATACATCTCCAACTCCAATCTATTGGTACAATCCTAATCGTTATTCATTTCCATGGTATATAGGTGATTTCATACTCCAAAAAGGGCAGAATATAGCAGAAATTCCTCCGTATCCGTATAGAGCATTTTTGATTCATCTAAATGGCACCTATGAAATAGTATACAATGCGCCAATCACGACGAAAATCGTCAACCCAGTGAAAAAATAAATAACATGAAATTTTCATTGATGAAACCACATATTGAATGGAACCATATTAAATCAAATTGGATTATTGTTTGGACACATAGACTTGTTCTACTCCTTACGATTTCTCAACTTCTTTCTATCATAAGCATTTTTAACCGTTTACCACCATCTGTACCACTCTGGTATTCTAGACCATGGGGAACCGATCAGCTTGCTCCGGCAATATATCTATTCGTATTACCTGGTATTACAGTAGGTATACATATAGTAAATACAGTTTTTGCTATGTATATAACAACCGAATACCTCATCTTTACCCAATCACTTTTTCTTTCATCCCTTGTTGTAAGTTTGCTCGCGCTCGTTGCTGTATTAAAGATTATCTTTTTAGTACTTTAAACAATGATATTTTTTAGTAAATTCCTTGTTGCATTTATTACAACTCTGCTCATCACACCCATCGTCATATATTTTGCAAATAAATATAGACTCGTAGATGACCCTAAGGCTCGATTCCATCCTGCACATACACATAAAGGTATTATCCCCAGGGCCGGAGGAGCCGCATTATTTATTGGAATCCTGATACCCACCTATATGTTTGTCCCCTTCACACCACTTATTGTTAGTATCCTTATCGGATCTTTGCTATTGGTTATTATGGGCATCCTCGACGATGTACAGGATATAAACCCATATATACGACTTGGCACAAATGCGATCGCAGCACTTATTGTGGTACTTTCCGGTGCCGGCATACCATATATTACAAATCCTCTTGGAGGTATCATTCATCTGGACACAGTTAACATCATCATTCCTTTTTTTCACAATTACTCATTTATAGTGTTTGCGGATATCTTTGCCTTTTTATGGATAATGTGGACAATGAATATTGTCGGTTGGTCAGCCGGTGTTGACGGACAAATGCCGGGATTTGTTGCCATTTGTGCTCTTACCCTTGGCTTATTATCAATGAGGTTTGCCGTTCATGATCCTTCACAGGTGGCGATCACTGTGCTTGCATTTATTGTATCCGGCGCATTTGCAGGATTTCTTCCGTGGAATTATTTTCCACAAAAAATTATGCCCGGATATAGCGGTAAAACACTTGCAGGTTTTTTACTGGCGCTTTTGGCAATATTATCGTATGGAAAAGTCGGAACGGCACTATTGGTACTTGGTGTTCCAATGATGGATGCCGTTTATACACTTATCAGACGTATTGGCTCGAAAAAATCTCCCGTTTTAGCTGATCGTGGTCATCTGCATCATAGACTATTGGATTTAGGATGGAGTAAAAGAAAAATAGCCTTGTTTTACTGGGTTGTGTCAGCTATACTGGGTGCGATTGCCCTTACAGTTACAAGTCAGCAAAAATTTTTCGCATTTCTCGTAGTGGCAGTAGGCTTTGGAGGATTTTTATTATGGGTCGCATTCTTTTCTCAATTTTCAAATCCGCCAGACCAAGACAGTGGCTAAAGAATCTTGCGTTATATTCAACGATTCTTGTTACCGGAAATTTATTTTCCCCTCAATCGGCATACGTCTCTACACTCGGATTTATTTCATTTTGTTTATTATCCTCATCTAATTATATTTTTAATGATGTCATGGATGCAGACCGGGATCGGAAACATCCCTTTAAAAAATTTCGACCGGTGGCAAGCGGTGCAATTTCAAAGCCTCTCGCTTTAAGCATATCAGTCTCATTTGCCGTACTTGGACTAAGTATCAGCTATTCGGTTGGAAATGCGTTTTTTCTACTCGCGATCAGCTTTATCGTACTGGAGTACTTATATACATTATTTCTCAAGCATGTATCAGTTATAGATATACTTGCCATTACAGCCGCGTATTTTCTTCGAGTATATGCCGGGGAAGCAGCAACAGGATACCATATCTCAGTATGGCTTGCTCTTGCTGTACTTTCATTGGCACTCTTTCTTGCTATCGGAAAACGAAGGGCAGAGCTCACACTTATGCAGGGATATAAAGTTGGAGCTAGTGACACGCGTGCAAGCCTAACGCACTATTCAGAAAAATTACTCGACACATACACGGCTATGTTTGCAAATTCAACATTTATCACCTATGCGTTTTATACATTTCTTGAAAAGCCAGTCACACAGGGTTTTTTCTTTAAAGGCTACAGTGATTTTGCAACAGAATTACCCGGAAGAAAATGGATGATGCTTACGATACCATTCGTGTTATTTGGTATTATGCGATATATGCAACTGATTTATGAAGGTAAAGGAGAATCACCGGAGCAGATACTCACCTCGGATATGCCACTACTAACTACAGTTATTCTCTGGTCAATAACAGTTCTTATGGTTATATATGGCATTGGCGGATAGTATTAGTACTATTCCACCTTATCTGCATACTGTCCGGAAACCCACCCTAGATTTTTACCATCGAACTTAATCTGATACCACGCATTCTTAGTATCAAGAAGTGAATACTTTTCTCCGGGGTTAACACGCCCAGCTTCGGAAGCTGATGTCGAAGGTTCCATCCTGACTCTCAAAAATCCGGTTGGTGTATCCTTGATAACAACGTATGGTTTTGCAGGATCTGTTGTCGTGGATGCTCCGGATTTTGGTGTCGGGCTCGGCGTTGCCGAAACCTTGCCTGTCGGAGATACTTTTGGCGTCACGGAAAGCTTTGGTGTTGGAGTTTCAAGCACCGCTGATGACGTAGATTCTTCTGATGCCACAATATCTTGTGGGGAACCAGAAAGCGCCATCTTCAAATTTGCAATAACTCTGTACCCTGCTGTTGTTTTAATTTTTATAGACCGGGTTAAGAACCCTGTATTTGTAACACTAATAGAATGATCTCCCGGTGCAATATCCTGTATAGATAGTGGAGTCACTCCCCGTGATACATCATCAACTAAAACAGTAGCTCCATCAGGACTTGTAGTAACAGAGAGTTCAGATTGCTTACTGGTAATTTTTTCCAACCATACAATATCTATTGCAGTAGTTAGGTCTGTTTCACCTAAATTAGCATTCACGAATGTTAACAAATTTTGTCCGACTGTAACCTTTCCCTGCCAAGACGTTAATTGAGAGGTCGTAGAATCAGATACTAGTTTCATTGTATATTCACCGGCTGTAATTTTATCTCTATATGGGGTTTTTCCTATATTTTTATTATCTAAAAAAATAGAAGCAGGCGTTTGACTATCCACCCGAAGTTCACCGGTTTTCGGACCTCTGTTGCTAAACAAACGCACCACAATATAACCGACAATTAAAAGCCCGATGATACCAGCAATAAATCCGATTTTTCGTTTCATTAGAATTACATCATAGCATATCAAAACGCGTTGAGGCAATTTTTGACGTATCAATAGGACATTATTTCAGACTATATCCCCCGTCAACCACAAGAAGTTCTCCAGTGATATAACTCGCATCATCAGAAGCCAAAAACGCTATAGACTTTGCTAGTTCCTTGGGTTCTGCTATACGTTTCAAAGGAGTCTGCTCAGCAAAATATGCAATTAATTCTGCACCGGCGCTTTTTGTCATGTCCGTATTTACATTACTTGGTGCGACAGCATTGACACGAATGTTAGGAGCAAGTTCTTTGGCAAATGATTTAGTCAATGTTATGAGACCTCCTTTGGCGCTTGTATATGCGAGTACTGGAGCAGCCCCTAAAAAACCATACACAGAAGCAAGATTCACTATTGAGCTTCCTTTTTTCATATAAGGGGAGGCCTCTCGAATCATAAGCCATGCGCTTGTTAAATTTGCATCAATCGTATGATGCCAAGCGTCTACATCTGTTTTCCAACCTCGCTCGCCAATTTCACCAGCGTTATTGATAAGTACATCAATATGCCCATATTTTTTTACCGTTTGGGAAACAAGCGATTTAACTCCTGCTTCGTGTGAAACATCAGCCTGAATAGCGACGGAATGGTCTTCTCCAATTTCCTTCACAATATATTCAGCTGCAGTTCTATTTGATTTGTAATTCACCACTACAAAAGCTCCTTCTTTTCCTAATTGCAGTGCAGTAGCCTTACCGATACCCCTTGATGCCCCGGTAATAACGGTTACTTTCTCTGAAAATCTCATACAACCTCCATTTCACTGATTAACCACGTATAGTATTCTTTTGATACAGCACCTACATCAATAGCAAAAATACATGGGTTCGTATCACTATGTAGTTTTTTGATCTCCGATTCAATAGCGCTATATTTTGATTTGATGGATTTAAGAAGTAATACGGCTCCGGTTTGAACCTCCTCAATGTCACCAGTCTTGGGTGGCCAAAATGCCGCTGACTGCATACCAGTTAGGATATTATAGCAAGGTGCGAGTCTGACCTTCATCACAGCAAGACCTATACGTTTTGCTTCTTCTATACTATTGCACGGAACGTATACAACAATCATGGTATCCATACGTATTATTTTGCAATACAAATATATTTTAACTGAGCAAGTTCGCGAAATCCTTCTATGCCATACTCCCTGCCTAATCCGCTCTTTTTATATCCTCCGATTGGGCTATCAGGATTGTAAGAGACATCCATATTTATAGATATTCCTCCCGCATGTATTTGAGAGGCAACACGGTTTGCTTTTACCATATCTTTGGTAAAAATTTCTGCTGTTAGCCCATACGGTGTATGATTGGCCATTCGTATTGCCTGATCTTCATTATCAAATGATGCAATTGGCATAACAGGACCGAACACTTCGTCCTGCATAATTCGCATATGTGAATCTACGTGCGAGAGTATTGTCGGCAAATAATAATTGCCTTTTTCAAACTCTGTTCCATCAGGTTTTTTGCCTCCTACAACAATAGTAGTTCCCTCTTTTTTTGCTTCCTCAACCTGCAAGGTTAGTGTATGCAGCTGCTTTTTTGATACAAGTGGCCCCAGCTGTACATCACCCATTGGGTCCCCTATTTTAATTGTTTCTAGTTTAGATGTCATAGCAGTTACAAATTTTTCATATATCGATTGCTCGACAAACACACGTTTAACAGCACTGCATACCTGCCCACAGTTAAAAAAACGGGCAGAATAGAGCGTTTCTATCGTTTTTTCAAAATCACAATCAGAGAATACCAACGCTGGGCTCGATCCACCAAGTTCCAGAAGAGGTTTTATAAACTTTTCCGCACATTTTTTATAGATCTGTTGACCAACAGCGGTACTACCAGTAAACCATACCAAATCAATATCACTATCTATAAGTGCAGCGCCTACATCTCCCGCACCAATAACACACTGCAAAACTCCACTCGGCAGTCCTGTCTGATTAAAAAGATCAACAAAAAGCTTTTGTGATAATGTTGAATTTTCTGAAGGTTTAAATATAACCGTATTACCGGCCAAAAGTTGCGCTGTTATACCTGTAGATGCCATTGTAATAGGGAAGTTCCAAGGGGCTATCGATGCACATACACCCCATGGTTCATATACAGTTTTATATACGGCAGTATCGTCCTCTTTTATAATTTTCTCACCGAGCGCTTTTTCAACATTGTCTGCATACCATCGGATAAAATCCACTTCAAATATGATATCTTCTAGTGCTTCATGAAGAGGTTTGCCCATTTCCTGTGTAGTCAGCTTCGCTATCTCTTCTTTTTTTTGAAGCAGGAGATCTGCCAATTTTCTGGCATATGATGCCCGCTCATTCATTGAAATCGTTCGCCACTGTGTAAATGCTTTTTTTGAGTTTTCTACTATAATTTTTAGTTCATCTTGTGACGTAACTGGTGTTTCACCAATTATTTCCTGCGTTGCGGGATTGACAGATTGTATTGTATTCATATATGCAATTATATCGCGTTTATGAAATCTACAAGAGCCATAGCCACTTCCATTTCTTTTCCATGAAATTTATGGAGCCCTTCAGGTATGATGATAGATCTGTAATACGGTGATGTTGCATGCTTCTCAAAAACATTTGCTATCTGTTCAATAGGTCTGTCCGCGTATTCATCTGCCCCACCCAGGAGAACAAGAAGTGGTAGTTGTATGTTTGACAACGATGTTAGTTTAGGCTGTGCATCTCCATAATCAAATGTGTCTTCATTCGAACCGGGTTCAAAAATACTTATATATCGTTTTGGAGTAATAGGGAAAAAATGATATCCGAATTGTAATTCATCTCCCTTTCCTTCCGTTATTTTCTTTTTCAATTCTTGTATATGGGTATTTCGCACTGATTCAGGTTCAGGGTGACCTAACCGGTCACTCATTGGTCCAGATAATACAACACCAATGACGTGTGGATTTTTTTGCGTGGCGGCAAAATAGCAAACTTTATTGGCACCGGTGCTGTGTCCGACGAGTATGATTTCAGAAAATCCTTGCTGTACCAGAAAATCAACTCCCGCGTTAATATCATATACACACTCTTCAAAGACTTCACTTCCCGCTCCTGCCTGATAGTAACTATATCCGTTTGGAGGTGTCCCATCGTATTTTCGGATGGCTGCTATCAGATCATGCCCCCGGTTATTAAAAATTGCAAATCCCCATCCATGTCTATTCAACTCATCGGCAATAATCTCATACAATTCATAATCGTTATAAAATGCAGCACTCAGCCCATGAATCCACAGCACTGCCCGTTTCTTTTTTTCTTTAGGCGCTGCATATATTCCTTGATGTCGCAACCCGTCAGACGTAGTGATTTCAGAGAGCATAAAAGATTTCATAATTTATTTTTTAAACCAAAGTGAACCGTTTACTACCAGATAGAATATCATATGTACGCTTATTGTGAGAAAAATATATCCATGGATAATTAAATAACCGAAGACTATCCCCATTGGTATGCTCCAGTATACAAAAAACAGAGTTTTTTTCTTCTCCATAAATAGAATATTTGCCATATGAAGTAGTAGATTACCTATAAAAAACCAAATAAGCTTATGCATATCAGATTGTCCCTGCAGAACAACCATGAGGGTGTATACAAATAATCCCTGCTGACAGAGAATTTCAGTATATTTTGCAAACATCACAGAGGGTGTGAAATACAATAGAAAATTTCCTGATGTTGGGATCATGTGTTTAGCAGGCGGTACTCCATATTTCCGTACAATTAATGGAAATATAAACCAAGTGACAGACGTGAAGGCAAATAATGGAAATAGATAATAGTTCTTAGGCAAGAGATTCCATGAAGGAATAAAGAAAAGGAGCACGAATACACTCATCCATAATCCAACAAAAAACGCATATGAAGATTGTGCGGCTATCTTTCTTTTGTTTGCATGCGATTTATAGAAAACATTTGCAAGAGAGATACATCCTATGGCATAGAGAGCTGAGAACATGATGGTAGTATATCAGCGGAAAATTACGTTCGCAAAATTCCAAAGCGTATGGGGAATAATTGTTGAGATGATTGACCCTGTCTCCATAAAGATATACCCGTATACGAATCCTAAAACAAATAACTGCACGCTATACAGCAAACTGTCCGTCAGTGAATAGTGAAGAACAAATAGCATAATAGGGATATGAATACACACAAATAACAATGTTTGTAATGTATTTGAAACGTATGGATTATCAATCTGTTCGGATATGCGTTTAGCAAAATATCCTCTATACACAAGCTCTTCTGAAAATCCTGTGGCAAGCGATACAAAAAATGAAAGGATAAGCAGCTCCAGATGCAAAGAAAAATTTGTGCCCTTCATTTTCTGCATAAATAATGATTCTACGACCAGAAATAATCCAAGTCCTAATCCAATACTAATGTGGAGTAACGGCTTTTTTGACCCAATAGATAATGTGGAAAGAGATTTCTTTTCAATAAACAAAACGGCCAAAATAACAGGAAATATTTGAAGCAATGGTTTTGCGATAAATTCATCTACCCATTCTGGGGTAATGAAGAAATAGCGATAAAGTGTCCATGTAAAGAGAATAAAGAAAAATACTAATATCCAGTAAATATGTTTTGAGAATAACGAAGACATGAATAAAGTATAACAAAACCCCGCCTCTCGCGAGAGGCGGGGTTTGATGTATACTTCTTATTTCATCTTTGGACTTAATAATCCATTCCACCCATGCCGCCCATTCCTCCAGGCATGCCACCACCGACTGGTGCTTCTTTCTTTTCAGGAATATCAGTAATAAGTGCCTCTGTTGTGAGGATCATCATACCGATACTTGCAGCGTTTTGCACAGCGGTTCTGGTAACCTTTGCCGGATCAAGAACACCTGCAGAAAGCATGGAACCGAATTCCATAGTCATTGCATTAAATCCAAAATCAGCTGCTTTGGATTCTTCGATGGTTTTTAACACCCAACCATCATCTGCTCCAGCATTCTTGGCAATCCATCGAACTGGCTCACCAAGGGCTTTATATAAAATATCTATACCTGTCTTTTCATCATCTGTTGAAAGACCAGCGCGTACTTTTGCTAACACTCCACGAGCCTTGAGGAGTGCTACTCCACCGCCTGCAACGATTCCCTCTTCAAGTGCGGCTTTAGTTGCGCCTACGGCATCAACGACGCGTTCCTTTCGATCCTTAAGCTCAACTTCTGTAGCAGCTCCGACGTTGATAACAGCAACTCCACCGGAAAGTTTTGCCAATCGCTCCTGCAATTTTTCTTTGTCAAAATCACTGGAAGATGCTTCCATCTCGCGTTTGATTTGGGCAACACGTGATGCAAGTGCGGCTTTGCCACCTTTGCCACCAATGATTCGGCAGTTGTCTTTATCTGCCCAGACTTTGTCTGCTCGCCCACAATCTTCGACTTTGACATTTTCGAACTTTCGTCCTGTGTCATCGGAGATTACGGTTCCACCGGTTAACGCTGCTATGTCTTCAAGCATAGCTTTGCGTCGGTCTCCAAATCCTGGAGCTTTGACTGCAAGCACGTTGAATGTGCCGCGCATTTTGTTTACAACCAACGTTGCAAGCGCTTCACCGTCTATATCGTCAGCAATAATCACAAGATTTTTGGAAACCTTAATGAATCCTTCCAGGAATGGAAGAAGATCAGAAATTGCTGAAATTTTCTTATCAGTGATAAGAATGTATGCATCATTGATCTCTGATTCCATCTTTTCCGGGATAGTCACAAAGTATGGTGAAGCATAGCCTTTATCAAATTCCATACCCTCTTTATATTCGATTTCCATCGTCAGGCCTTTGCCTTCTTCAACGGTAACAACACCGTCTTTGCCGACTTTGGTCAATGCTTCGGCAATAAGTGTACCGATTTTTTCATCCTGTGCACTAATTGTTGCCACTTTGGCAATATCAGCGTCTTTGACAGTCTTCGCCTGCTTTTTAATTTCTTCTACCACTGCCTCAACGCCTTTTTCCATACCGGCTTTGAGCATCATTGGATTTGCTCCGGCGGTTACATTTTTAAATCCAGCATTGACGATAGCCTGTGCAAGGAGAGTTGATGTTGTTGTCCCGTCACCTGCTACATCATTTGTTTTTGATGCTGCTTCCTTGACGAGTTGAACACCCATGTTTTCAAATGGATCTTCCAATTCAATCTCTTTTGCGACACTGACACCATCATGGATCACATTTGGTGCTCCCCATTTCTTGTCGAGTGCGACATTTCGTCCTTTTGGACCAAGAGTTGTTACGACTGCTTTTGCAAGCACATTCACGCCGCGAATCAATGATTGTCGTGCGTCTTCAGAAAATTTTAGTTGTTTTGCCATAGGTTATCCTTTCGTTATTTAAATGTTTTTATTCTACGATTGCCAAAATATCTTTTTGTTCGACGAGCATCCATTCTTTGCCGTCTACTTTTACTTCATTACCGCCCCATTTTTTATACATGACTTTCATGCCGACTGTTACTATCATCTTGATGGCGTTACCCTTTTCATCTGTACCACCTGGACCAACTGCCATAACTTCACCCATCTGAGGTTTTTCCTTTGCACTGTCAGGGAGAATAATTCCTGACGGAAGTTTTTCTTCCGCTTGAAGCGGTTTCACGAGCACATTATCAAACAACGGCTTTATGTTTAGTTTTGTCATAAAGACCTCCTTATGTTAGTAATTCGGGCCGCGAATAATAGCAATCCGATTGATATAGCGCGCTATAATCTTTCTCCCGGATTTTTTACTCACATTCCGATGTTTTTACATTATCACTCAACTGAAGTGACTGCTATTTTATCTGCCATAAAAAACAATGTCAAGGGGTATATTCCTCTTTTTTAGCCTTTTTTCTAATGCTTTTTTTATCCAAATTCTCGCATCGTTTGGGTGAAACCGTAAAACCGAGTCGGTAACTACTTCTGTTGTTCGCCTCTCACGCATATACCAAAGCTGTAGATATTTTGCGGGTAGTTCAAATAGACGAAGGATGCTTCGTGCAACCCGGGTTAACACATTAGATACTTTCGGATGCATATTGCGTCCAGTCTGCTTGATATTCCATGCTACTGGTAAATAGTATTTTGTCCAACTATTTGCCTGTAAAAATCTCCTATACGTATCACGTCTGGACCATAACGGTTCCATTTGAAGCACTTCATGTGCACTAAAGAGATCCTGTTCATGCTCCGGAATTTTTAAACTGTCTTCTGCTATAAACATATTTAAACAAATAGCATTTGTTACCTGTGTTGCACCAGGCGTTCTTCTTTTAGAGAATAACGCAGTCAACAGCGTCACTAACAGTCGGGTTATCCAGACAGTTCCCCTGGCCGTAATAAAAAACAGATCAATATCATCGTGAGCCGATGCATTATTTACAGCGACACCACCCGTCACCCCCACCAAAAATATCGTTGGAACTATCTTCAATATACCTGCAATATCACGAGCTAACTCCCATTTACGTTTCGAACTGTTTTTCCTTCGTTGATACACGGAAACAATGGATTCCCTTCCTTTTAAGAAACGGAAATAATTCACCTTCCTGACTCCGGGGATTTGTTTACTTCGTATGTTTCGCCCGGGAGTAATTCTGATGCTTCGAAAATAGATATCATCATCAGTAAGTGGATAATCAAAAATATCCGCATAACAGACGGTAGCATATAAAAAATCCGTTTGAGATAGACGCATACTATGGAGTTGTTTTGGGGACAGCACCGGTCGATAATCCAAAATTTCCCAATACCTGTGCAAACCCGCTCGCTGCGGTTTCAAGCGCTGCCGCTGGAGCTGAACCCTGAGTCATACTATTTATCGCATCTTCTATGTATTTAATAAGATTAGTATTTAAGCCATTATCAAATGTTCGTGACGCGAGGGGGAACGATTTTGCGGTACTTGCCTGTTTCACATACGCCCCCACATACGGATCATCACTAATGAGAGTAGCCATATCTACTCTTGCATATGGCTCACCAAAAAGCCTGGTTTTTGACGCTTCTGTATACATTTTTGCGGTAACTTCACGACTCGCCATATATTTAACCAATTCCCATGCGGCTGCCGAATTTTTACTTTTAGCAGAAACACCCTCAACCCAATACGAAGCCCATGTAACTGTATTTCCTGGTAGTTGCGGAATAGGAACTACTTTAAACCGAAGTGTCGGACTTATTTGTTTAATATCAAATACTCTCCAGGATGGGGCCAGAATCATTGCGACCTTACCGGATGCAAATGCGTATATAGAATTATCCATTGAGTCATTCCACGTATATACCGGATCCGATGGGGTGGAAAACTTTTTATAAAAGGTTAAAGCTTCTTCTGCTTGCTGACCTGTAGGGTTAGATAGTTTTGCTCCATTTTGCATCATCATTGTTGCCAAAATATCACTAAAATGTTCAACATTTCCGGCTGTTCCAAGGGCAATTGCTGAGGTTATGATAGTATTTTCATTTCGTACCGTAATTTTAGGTACGATATTCAATACATCTTCCCAGGTTGTTGGAGGCGAGACACCGGCAGCAGCAAACAAATCCTCATTGTAATAAAGGCCCAATCCATCGATTTCCATGGGCATTCCATACACGTATTGACCCCCCACCAAGTCCGCATTCGCTACAGGATAAAATGATGTAGAAAATTCAGATGCACTTATAACAGTGGCAGGAGCAGCAGATAGTTCATTCCGTAACATAGGGATCCATGTATTATGAAACCTGAATACGTCTGGACCTTCTCCTTTTGCAATAAACGCCTGAAGTCGCTCACGGTATTGCTTAGGGTTTTGCTTCACATATTGTACTTTTATCCCGGGATGTGTCGCCTCAAAATCAGTAAGTACAGATCTTACTGTCGCATCGTTTTCCCATAAACCCCAATATACTAATGTACCTGATTTTGCGCCTCCCAACGATGTTCCCCCACCGCCAACCATACTAAGAGCATATCGAATACCAATTATTACTCCGATAACAACAATAAGTAATATTGCGATACTTAGGATACGTTTAAATAATGGATTCCCTCCGGGTGAAGGGGCGGTTCCAATAGGTACGCTTTGGTATTGTGTTGAAGGATCCGGTGTCACCTGAGGAATAAACGGATTGACATTTGAAGCCGTAGCAGGAGACACAACAAAGGCCTCATCAGGCTTGGGAACATCAGGTGGAATTATGGTAGTTGGATCAGCAGAATACACTTGTTCCGGAGGAGGACTCATTGGGGGCATATCCGGCGGGTTACCTATAGGAAATTCGTTAGATACTGTTGTGTTATCCATACAAAATAACAAAAGACTCGCAATGAACACTAACTATCGAGTACAATTATCATATCATGCATATCGGAAAGAACAAGGATACTAATGCAAAACACCCTAAACTACATGGTTTCAGGCAACTGGTCAGAGCTATTATTGCATCTATCCTTTTATTAGTTGGTATTCTTTCATTCTCCATCTTTATATTTGAACAACACTATGAAAATCGGGTATATCCAAACGTCACAATACAAGGTATTCAATTCGGCGGAAAGACAAAGAAAGAAGTTTCAGATTACTGGAAAGCAAAAAACACGCCGTTTCCCTCAGCTCAGTTTGAATTAACATACGAAGACCATATTGCAACCATATCCGGAAGTGAGATTGAACTTGGATTTGATGCAGAACTCTCTGCCGCTCAAGCTTATCTCGTTGGAAGATCAAGTGGCATGCTAACAAATTTATATCAGCAGTTTTTTACAAAAAACATTAATTTAACGCCTTATTTTAGATGGAAAGAAGACATTGTAAACACGACCATACAGAATTTAGCAGAACAGATCAATATTCCTTCAGAAGATGCGCTATTCCAATTTGAGAATAATAAAGTAACAGAGTTTCGTCCTTCTAAAGATGGAAGAAAACTTAATGAAGCACAGTTACGAGCATTATTAAATGATGCATTCATTGAAGTTGCATCCTCCAGCAGGCAACGGATAGGGATACCTATACCTGTAGATATCTCACATCCATCAGTAACGACAGATACTGCTAATAATCTCGGTATAAAAGAACTGATAGGTCGGGGGTACTCCGAATATCAAGGCTCAATACCGGGTAGAATTCACAATGTTGCGTTGGCATCATCAAGATTAAATGGTGTTCTGATAAAACCGGGTGAAACATTGTCATTTGTTGATACTGTTGGAGACATATCAGCAGCAACAGGATACCAATCTGCATACATCATAAAAGATGGAAAAACCGTATTAGGAGATGGTGGTGGAGTGTGTCAGGTATCAAGTACGCTTTTTAGGGCTGCAATGGATGCTGGATTACCTATTGTAGAACGACATGCTCATGCGTATCGGGTACATTATTATGAGGAGGGCGGATTCAAGCCTGGTGTTGACGCAACAGTATTTAGCCCTTCTGTAGACCTTAAAATAAAAAATGATACATCATCGTATATTCTTATTCAAACAAAACCAGATTCAAAAAACCTTACCCTTATATTTGAATTATATGGAACTAAAGATGGCAGGAAATCAGAAGTATTTAACCATAAGGTCTGGGGTGAAACACCTCCACCTCCCCCGTTATATCAGGATGATCCGACATTGCCAAAAGGAGTTGTTCGCCAAGTAGATTGGGCAGCATGGGGAGCAAAAGCGTCTTTTCAATATAAAGTAACACGGGGAACAGAGGTTCTACAGGATGTTACATTTTATTCTAATTTCAGACCATGGCAGGCCGTGTATTTAAATGGAACAATGTAACACTATGAATACCCCATTTAATGCTTCTGATCACACAACTGTAGTGCAAGTATTAGTTGGAGGTTGTTTCGATCTTCTTCATTTTGGACATATTACATTTTTGGAACAGGCAAAAGCCATGGGAACTCATCTTATTGTGGCACTTGAATCAGATGAAAATGTCCGTCATGCAAAGGGTGATAACAGACCAATACATTCACAATATCAACGCGCCAGTATGTTACGAGCTCTTAAAGTTGTGGATGAGGTTATAGAGTTACCACCCATGCATACAGATCAGGAATATAACGAACTCGTTTCATGCATTCATCCTAACATTATCGCAGTAACCCAAGGAGATCCTATTAAGCAAAAAAAACAAATTCAAGCCAATTCAATTGGAGCCACATTGATTGAAATCCCTAAAATACACACACCATCAACATCTCAACTTGCCAAACTTTTGAACATAGAATAATCATGAATGATCATCCCTTTCGTACCATATTAGCAATAGAATCAAGTTGTGATGAAACTGCTGTAGCCATCATTGAACAGGGAGTTATACTCAAGAGCTCTTCTGTTGCTTCATCAGCCGCACTACACGCTAAATATGGTGGAATAATGCCGGAAGTTGCAGCAAGAGAGCAGTTGGATTGCATTATCCCCACAATCAAGGAAGCGTTTTCTCAAGTATCACCGGATGCAACCAACGATATTGCTCAATGTATAAAAAATAACATAGATGCAATAGCTGTAGCATATGGTCCAGGCCTTATAGGTTCATTACTTGTTGGCGTTGAAACAGCAAAAACGCTGGCATTTGCCACACAAAAACCACTTATACCCGTAAACCATGTATTGGCTCATATGTATGCAAATTTTATTGTGAAATCAGATGTGCAAACACCAAAAGAAGAAATAAACCACACCCATCAACAAGTAACGTTCCCTGCTATATCCCTCGTCGTGTCCGGCGGACATACTGAATTATATATCATGAATTCTATCTCAGAACTCCATTGGCTTGGAGGAACACTAGATGATGCCGCTGGTGAAGCATTCGATAAAACCGCGCGTTTACTTGGATTTGGAAATCAGGGAGGACCGGCAATTCAGGCTTCTGCAGGTATGTATAACGGAGGAAAAGTTCCTGAGCAAATCCGTCTTCCCCGTCCTATGTTGGACCCCAATCATCTATACGATTTCTCATTCAGTGGCCTAAAGACTGCAATCGCAAAAGAAGTATCAAAAAGAAAAACAATGGATCTATTTAATGAACATTCTATACACTGGCTATCATATGAGGTTCAGGAAACAATCACAGACGTGCTTGTCAAAAAAACCATACGTGCAGCTATGAATTTTCATGCAACTTCAATTCTCTTATCAGGCGGAGTTGCTGCTAATCTTAAATTGCGTGAAAAATTCATGAAGGAGATTTCAAAAATTGCGGCACATATTACACTCCATGTTCCTCCGGTATCATTATGTACAGATAATGCTGCATACATTGGAAGTTATGCGTATTTTCGAGGGATGCCGGTCGGATGGAAGGATGTTAACGCAATCCCAGATCTGAGTGTTGAAGTATAAACGCTTCTTCCCTACTCCAAGGAGAATATACATCAGGGTGAAGTGTTAAATCATGTAAAAAATCATCCCAGGATATCCATTTCCATTCATCAACCTCCGAGGGAGCAGCTTTTGGTGTTTTATTAGAGAATCCGATACAAATTGGACAGATTTCATTTTCAACAATTCCATTTGCATCTGCAAATCTATATCTGTATGGCGCTACTTCTTTAATTTTTGCATCAGTAATTCCCAATTCATCTTCGAGTCGCCGATTTGCAGCCTGCTCAGCCGTTTCGTTTAACCTAGGATGTCCACATACAGTATTCGTCCATACACCTGGAAACGCTTTTTTTGTGGAAGCACGTTTTGTGATGAGCAGCTCATTGGTATCATTAAATAAAAAGAGGGAAAAGGCTCTATGAAGCGGTGTGTTATGGGTATGAACAGTGGATTTATCGGTTGTACCGATTACAACATTATGTTCATCAACTAAAACAACTTCTTCATGCATTGCTTATTTTTATTCTTCGTCGGTTATTCGATATTGACCTAAACTGTGGGCGAGGATGGGATCGGACCATCGACATCTACTTTATAAGAGTAGCGCTCTACCACTGAGCTACTCGCCCCATTTTGTGTATTATATCAAAAGAAAGGGCTAAGCACGAAGTAGCTGTTCCATTTGACTTTCTAGTTCATACGCTCTCTTCTTAGTCTTTCCAAAAATAATATACGCAAGTTTATGATATGAAAGTAAATTTTCCGAAACGATGATAATTCCCTCACGCGTTTGTTTATCAAAGAGAATAGGATTAAGTTTGGAGAGAACATCGCTAAATATATATTCTTGAGTCATTGATAATTCATAATTATTATTTGAAAGAATGTATGTAAGGTACATAAAATCTTTGCCGAATAATTTTTCTGCGACTGAATATACATGAGTGCCGCCGGTGCGTCGAACATTTGATTCTGTTACGTATAACTGCCCATTTTTTGCCGCAACAAAATCTACATCAAAAAATCCTCTATATCCATTTGCACGATATTGCTCTGCTATATAAAATCCTGTGTCCACCATCCGCGCAGTTAATTGATCGGAGATTAATTCATTATTTATCTCCATTCCTCGAAATACACCTTCTTTAGAAACACGCATTCCTCCACTGAACAAAAACTCAACATGTCCGTTTTTTTGGATTCTATACTCCACGCTTGGTGACCCACCGCCAACTGAATAATTTATACTTATAAACGATTCAATAATTATTGGAAATAATCTCCAGTAATCATCCTTTTCCAATAATGAAAGAATTTTTTTCTGACACGCTGTGAATTCCTGCGGCAGTTCCCCTTCCCGTAGAATAAGGACACCGGCTCCCGAGTGTCCCTTATTGGTTTTAATAACGACGCCATGTTCTTTTATATATTTATTTGCCGCAATACGTGACGCATCAATAATGCCGCTCACCACAATACCGTCAGGCATTATAAAATCAGGTTCTGTGGCGCGGCTTTGCTGAGATAGTTGTCGAATACCTGATTTGCTCCCATAAAAATTCACTGTCCATGCATCTTCTTCTTCCGGAGAATCAGGTGTAAAAACCGTCAGTCCTTTATGGCGAAGCATTGTGACTAAATTTATAAATTCCTGCGATGTCGAATAGCTTTTTATGGTAAGTCGTTTGAGGCCGTTTGCAGCTTTAATGAGAGCATCGATAATCGCTTCATCTTGTATAATATCGTTACATATAATTCCGGTATGTTTTGAAGGGATTAAAAATTGAAAATTCTTTTTTCCAAATAAATGGAAATAATATTCTAAAAATTCAACGTCAATTGCGTGAGGTAAAATAAATATCATATTTTCCTCATCACAAAACGAAAATAAATCTCGATCTCCCAAATCAGCGTTTTCTTCTATTTCTTTTCTTTGAGCTTCTTTATCAGAAAATGCCGCAATAAAAGACCATACGTCTTCCGACATGTTAAAAATGTAGACTGTATTATTTGATATTTTCAAATGCCCAACAGGGCTTGGGGTTACATCCATGAAGTTCTTAAAAATTAGTCACATACAAAAGAATACAATATCTGTGATGGATGTAAAGGGGATAATTTTATAATCGCGCTCTATGAACTATTTCCGCTTCTACAAGTTCACGGGATCTGCCGTATTTTAGTCTCGATAGTTGGACAATTGCCTCTGCTACTTTCTTATTTTTTTGTGCATTTACAACACTCATATCTTTCGTTAAATCGAGACTAAATGGTTTTACAGGTTCATTCTTCACATTTGTTTTTACATATGCGTTAAATTTATCAATGTTTATAAGATCCGCCTCATTAAATGTAGGCTGGAACTCATGCTGTAAATAATTTGCATCAGTCACTCCGACTCTAAATGATACAACTGTTCCAACATTTCCGAAAACTGCATTTTTTACTTCCTCTTCCATTTGACCTATAAATTGATTAGCAACAATCAGGTTAAGTCTGTATTTTCTTGCTTCGGACAATATTTGTGCAAAGTCAGGCGTCGCAAAATTTTGAAATTCATCCACATAGAGGAAAAAATCCTTACGCTGATCTTCAGGAATTTCCTGTCTGCTCATAGCGGAGATTAAAATACGCGGAACCAAAATAAGACCGAGGAAGTTGCTGTTTTCTTCTCCGATTTTTCCTTTTGCAAGATTGATAAGTAAAATTTTCCCCTCATCCATAACTTTTCTAAAATTATAGCTAGACTCTGATTGACCGATGATGTTTCGCATCATTTTATTTGTAACAAACCGTCCGAATTTTGAAACTATATAGTCAAGAACTTCAGATTTATGGAAATCAGCCGTTTGTGCTATCTGATCTGTCCAATACCGTTTAATAATCGGATCTGTGAGTTTAGGGAGTAGTTCTTGTACAAATGCACTGTCTGTAAGAACGCGAACAACCTCGATAAAGGTATTTCCGGGTTCTATCATAACCGTTAACATGGCGTTTCGAACGGCATGTTCAAATCGTGGCCCAATAATGCCTGTTTTTTGTGGATCATACAGTTTATACATAAGTCCGACAATGGATGTTACGACAAAATGCTTCTGCTCTTCAGTGGATGCTTCTAACATATTCAGACCCATAGGACGTTCCAGATCAGATGGATCAAAATAGATGACATCTTCCGCTCGCTCTGGAGGAATTCTGCTCAACACACCCTCTACTAAATCGCCATGTGGATCCACAACAGCACATCCTTTTCCGTTTCGAATATCCTGAATAATCATTTCTTCCAGTAATTGAGACTTGCCCGTTCCGGTTTTTCCAATTACATACATGTGTCGTCTTCGATCATCATCGCCGACATAAATTGGTCTTTCAACACCTCTATATCTTGACGTGCCAAGGAACATACCGCTCATTGGTATTTGTGATGGTGCAGGTGCGCGTTTTGCATTAAGCCAAAAAATATGCGCTGTTTCAATGGATTTATTCGGAAAATGGAATATGGTTGCAAGTTCATCACTATTTAAGACACTATATTGCCTAAATAGTGGAACATTCATGATTGGGAAATATCGGTAAATAAAGTCAACAATA
The DNA here is from genome assembly GCA_964430295.1 of uncultured Gammaproteobacteria bacterium. Classification (GTDB taxonomy): domain Bacteria; phylum Patescibacteriota; class Microgenomatia; order UBA10105; family UBA927; genus CAYGFH01. Next base: position 24,922 of record CAYSEV010000006.1, on the reverse strand, counting down.
AACAGATGTTTAAACGGCATTTTCACTTTGGTAAAGTGATTGTAATCAGATGAAAACTGACCGAAGCTTGTTAAAATATTATCCAAATGCATTTGAGATTCTTCTTTTGTGGTAGCCGAAACAACACAACGAACCACGACATTAAATCCGGGCTTGCTCGTCTTTTGTTCTATGGCTTCAAGTGATTTTGGATCCACACTAAAACTTGCTTTTTCAGGATTTGACTCATCTTTTTTAACATGAGAAATATATGCTCTCCCCTTTTCTCTCCATTTTCCTTCAGCCGGCTGTACAAGAATTTGTATCGCGGCTCCCTCTCCCTGTTTCATTTTTGCCATCACAGATGTGATAGATGATAATGGATCTGTTGGAAGATCACGATATATACGAAGCGGATTATAATCTGCGGAACTCAAAACCAAAGCAGCAAATGAAACTTTTCCGGTTTCTGAAAATATAGAATACTCTTCTACCATTTTTATATCAGCCCCAGGATATGCTCCATGAATTTGTTTTTCCACCAAATCCATTAACTTCTTTGGCACCGCCACATAGAACCGAATATCTTCTGATTTCGCTACAATTTCAAAAGATAGATGCTCCTGAGGCTTCATCCACGACCACATATCACTGTGTGCAATACTATGCAGGCTCGAAAAAAGCTGTTCTGCTACGTCAATCTTTACTTCATTATCACGTGGTACAGCAACCTGCAGTAATACTGTTTCCAAAGAATGTTCCTCACGATTTCTATACTTCCAGATTAAAAAGATGATATATCCGATAAGAGCAAGTATGCCGACAAAGAAAATGATAAGTCCCATACTTATCCCAAGCATTTGAAGCCTATATCCTAAATCTGCTAATTTCTCTGACATTTGTGAATCCATATTATTCTTTAACGCGCAACAGAGATCCGTTCACATTTTTAAGGGTATAATGTAAATGTTTAAGCCGTTTAACACACCATTCAGCAAGCCAGCGCACAGAATTATTAATACCTTCATGTAATCCTTTTGCAATTTGATCATCAGTTAACGGCAGAACAACAGTAGATGTCGTTTGCACAGGAATATTCATTCCAGAGGGTTTCACACCGAGTTTTGAAACCGGTGCAGGTATTTTTATAGTTGTAGGATGCACCCGAACACCTGCAGATACAACTTCCTTAGGTAATTCAAGTTCTTGTCCTGTTGCATCTGCTAAACCCTCCATACGATCCGGCATCGTGCTCGCAGGTGATGCTTCTTTATTTCCATAACTAACGGCTGAACTAAAAGACGGATCATGCTGAGTAGATTGAGGCATCCCAGCATTCACTGGATCAGAAGGTGCAGTACTTGCTGATGAAACAGGCAGGTCATTCATACGTCTATCATAACATTTTTAAATGCATAAATAACACCAGAAGCGAAAGAGGTATCATGATATATATTGATAGAACCTTTGTGCTTCTTTTTTTTCTTAGTTAATGGCTGTGATGATGAATTCGATGTTGCACTTGATTGTGCAAACCCCTGTTCACGAATCATAGCTAAATGCCAAATAATAGCAAAAAGTAGCCACGATACAGGCTCTTTTTGAATTAACTCCTCTGGTTTTTCCTTTTTGATGCGATCAAGTATCGATTCGTTTTGTGTCTTTTTCTCAACCATATGTTCAAGTACTTCAAGTGAAGAAAAATAATTCATAAATGTAAAGAGCATCCATAGAGAAACAGCAAATGAAAATTGATTTTCATTTTCTTCGAGCTTATGTTCCTTCGACATAATAGTAATTGACACAACCTCACTTGGATGGCGCGCTGAATCAGTCAATAGTGGCGCATCTCGAAGTATTGTGATCATTTCCCAGATATTTTCCATTTTTTCTCCTGTAATTTGCTTTTCTTTTTGAATCGATTCTTTTTGCAGTTGAGGTTGAAACGTGTCGATTTTTTTAATAAAAGCAACAAGTTCTTTAATAGTGGTGACATCAATACCATCTGACATCAACAGCTCTTCTTCAGCATATTTAATATCTCCTGAATCAAAAAAAGAAAAAATTAATTCCTTATGCTTTTGAGGTAACACCGTTTCACGTTCTTCTACAGTTTCGATTAGTTGTTGTTCTACTAATGATGCTACTATAGGTACATCACTCTCCTTTGTACTCACCTGATGTTCAGGCTGCTTCAGTACATCTGCTGTAAGCATTGTGTCAATGGCAAAATATATGGCTCCGAACCCGACATCCATGGTTTCAACAATGTGAAGATTTTCAAATTGCGATTCAAATAGTTCGTGAATTTTTGAAATGGATATGCGAAGCAGTGATGCTTCCGATTCAGTAATGGATAGTGTTTCAACCGCTTTTTGAACCCACAATGCTTCCATTGATACTTGAGATTCAATATTCGCCGGAGGTGTCGATAATGCAAATAGAGCCTCTTCACTTTTTTCCCCATCAAGTAAATCAAAAACATAATCAAACGATTTGGATACATCCTGCAATGAATATTCCGGATAACTCTGCTGAACATCAACGGCTGCTTCTGCTATGTATTCAGCGATAGTTGAAATATATCCGAATTCTTGTTGCAGACTTCTATTTTTTTCATTAACCAGTGTATCAACAGTCTCACTCCCTTTTGCATACGCATCGAGTTCTCCGGCCAGTACAGTAAGTATTCCATGGGAAATACCTTGCGATAACATTTGTTGTTCAAGATACTCAGCGAGTCTCTGTGCCTCCTTTTGATATGCATCTATCTCAGACAGGTGTGCCATATCGTATGTAAGTCTTTCCAAATATTCACCTGCCTGCTGCTTTGACTCTTCAGTTGAATAACTTGATTCAATTGTATGTACAAACTCATCAAGCGGAACATCCTGAGTAAATCGTAAAGGAGTTGTATAATCTACATCCGTTATTTCACTTGAATTATCTGCCGTTTCAGAAAACGTTCTATATATTCGTGCAAATTCTTCGTGGCTCCCTTGAAATTGGACTACATATTCTTCTATAGTGCTTCCTGTATCCACGAACACCTGTACATAATTTACGTTATCAAACACAGTTGGTTCACTAAAAACCATCCCGACTTTTGCGCCATCCATCTCCTTTTTAAGTTTCTCATATCGTTCACGACGCTCACCACCCGGTTTAGAAGGGTCAAATAATTCCACAAGATCTCGTCCGCTATTTTCCCATCGACCATTTTCCTTTTTTTCATATTGCACATGAAATAATGTCCGACCAAGTAAAAACTCGAGTTTTGCTGATACGGCATCTGTTGCAGCTTCTATAGCCATGGATTTAATATTTTTACCAGTTCGCTCAGATGATTTATTTAATTCTTCTAGCCAATCAAGCGTTTCAACGGGATTGCTGCATCCTCCAAAGCTTTGAGGTTTTTTCTGTTCTTCTTCCTGATAATCACGCTGAGAATCACGCAGAAACATATCCGCATACGCCGTGTTCAATAACACTTGTTCAGCGGAGGAATACTCTACAGTTGATCCTATAGCAGATTGAGCAAATGGTAATTCAGCAGCAAATTGTTGATGCTCTTCATGTGACTGATTTTTTTCCATAAAAAAACTTCTCAAGTAATGAGAAGTTAGGTAAATAACATCTCCTTTTACTCGAAGGATTGATTTCATACATCAAAAGTCTGCGATCGGACTATCACCGTTGCGGTACAGTTCCTGAATTACACAGGATTCGGATCTTTTGATAATTTTAAATGTTTATTTTTTAGACATTCCTGCCCAGACTAATTCTGGCACAGAAGCGTCCTTATTTATAAATCGTGCAAGAACAAAAAGCAAGTCTGATAATCTATTAATATATTGAATGATATTCTTCCATTCAAATGTTGAAAGATGTTCCCACGGGGTAGTAGATGTTGTATGAGTTTCTCGTAGTTTTACGATTTGCCGTTCTACTCTTCTTGCGATAGCTCTGGCTACATGCGTATACGATGCGGGAACTGTACCGCCGGGAAGAATAAAATTCCGTAATGCCGGAAGAGTTTTTTCCATTGCATCAATTCGAACTTCCATATCTTCTGCACAGATTGTAAGGTTGTCACTTGCACCGGCAGTCCATCCTGCAAGCATACTGCCAATCACAAAAAGATCTGATTGAATATCCGCAAGAAAATTCTTTGTATCTTCATCAGTTATCTGTGTTGCCACCAAACCCATCCAACTATTAAGTTCATCAATTGATCCATAAACATCAACAAGCTCCTCACATTTCAACACTCTTTTTCCACCAAAAATAGCTGTCGTTCCATCATCCCCTGTTCGTGTATAAATACTCATAATAATCAAAATTCAATAATCCAATAACAAATAAGCAATGTTGATTATATTTCTTATTCGCTTATTGGATTATTTGTTTATTCGCTTATTTTTTAGCACTCTGAGTATCCGCAGCTATAGCATTTCTTGCATCCTTCTTCAAATACAAGACTCGCTTCTCCACACCCGGGACATAAATCAACAGTCACCATCTTTCTCTTTGCAGTAACTGCAACGGGAGCATCTGCTGCAAGGTGTTGTGCATGTCCATTTGATTGGGAGACTTTGCTGTCAGCGTGAATTGTATCATCCGCTGCAACTGCATTCTCCAGTCTATGTTTAGCAAAAAAACCAAAATGCCTATCGATAACTTTTGCGACAGCATCAGGCAAACTTCTGACTCTATTCTCTCCGAATCCCATCGATCTTGCTCCTCCGATGCCTACTAATTCTGCAGCAACTTTTCTTGCTCTATCCAAGGCAGAAACAGGTGATGAAAGTCTAAAGATAAGTGATGTCAGACGTCCCACGGCTTCAGCCATTGCAGTCACATCACTACCTGCTTTTCCAACATTTACAAACATTTCCAACGGCTGATTACCACCATTTGTATTAATCGTTACATACGCCTGACCGAGTGGCGTTTCCACCTGATAGGTAGAACCATGGACAACCATAGGTCGTGGTTTCACTTCTGGCACCATTGATTCAATAGGTTTTTTTACTTCCTCTGCTTTTGGTTCTTCTTTGCGGGTTAGAACACCTGCACGACTGCCTTCTCGCATATAAGCAATACCTTTGCAACCCTGTTCATATGCAAGTGTATATAATCGCTTTACATCCTCCACTGTATGTGTTGAAGGTGCATTAACAGTTTTGCTGATGGACGCATCAACATATTTTTGAATCGTTGCTTGCACGTATACATGATCTTCCGGTGTCAGATCATTCGCAGAGACAAAATAGTCTGGTCTCTCTTCTTTTTTAGGTTCACGACCATTGGTTTTTTTGAACTCATCAAACCAAGCGTCATATAACGGATGACGAAGGATGTGTTCACCGAGGCGGTCACGACGAATAAATTCAAACTCGTAGACAGGTTCTATACCGCTTGATACTCCAGATAACAGAGATGTTGATCCTGTCGGAGCCTGCTGCAACAACATACTGTTTCGAATACCATATTTTTTCAATTTTTTCTTCACAGAATCCGGTAACTGACTAACAAAGTATCCTTCCAAATGTTTTTTGATATCTATCTTCGGGAATGCTCCCTTTTCCTGGGCAATATCTACAGAAGAATCATAAGCGGCATCACGGATAGTTTTATATATTTTATCTATAATCGGCAGACTCTCGGCAGATCCATATCGCACTTTCATTTTTATAAGTGCGTCCCCAAGTCCCATTGTTCCAAGCCCAATGCGCCGTTCCCCCTGCTGTTGAACTTTTCTGATTTCATCGAACACATAAAAATCTGCATCTATGACGTCGTCTTGGAATCGCACTCCTATTCGGGCCACTTGTGCAAGTCGTTCATAATCCATTTCACCGTTTTCATTTACAAGAGCAGCAAGATTTATGGAGCAAAGATTACATACACCCCAACTTGGGAGCCCTTCTTCACCACATGGGTTCACACAATTTACGTATTCATAGTAATAGTTGTTAAACCATTTATTGTACCGTTCCATGAATACAACACCCGGCTCAGCGCTTTTCCACGCTGCTGTCGCAACAAGATCCCATAGAGCTCTTGCCTTGATTGTCTTATACACAATCGGTTTTTTCCCTAATGCCAGCCAATTCGGCATATACCCATCCCATTTTTCGTCATAATCAGGATCATCTTTATCCGGGAACACTAAATCCCAATCTGCATCCTGCTTTACAGCTTCCATAAATGCGTCAGAGACACAAACAGAAAGATTTGCACCATTAATTCGCGCGAGGTCCTGTTTTACTGTAATAAATTCCTCTATATCAGGGTGCCAATCCCAAAGCATGAGCATGAGAGCACCGCGTCTGCTTCCTCCCTGTTGAATAATATCTTTTGTTGCGACACTGAAGAGCTCAGCCCAATTACATGGACCAGATGAAAATCCGTTCACTTTTGTTACTCGGGCACCTCGGGGACGTAAACTGGAAAGATTAATACCTACTCCACCTCCACGCGACATGATTTCTATCATGTGTGTAAGTGTTTTAAGTATACCTTGTCGCGAATCATGAGGGCTTGGGAGTACAAAACAGTTGTAAAAGGTAACTTTATACCCAGTACCAGCTCCGGATAAAATACGTCCACCAGGAACCAGGACAAAATCTTTCATTGCATTGTAAAATGCATCTTCCCATGTTTGACGTTGATCTTTTGGTTCTAACTTTGCTATCGCTTTAGAAATCCTGCGCCACATTTCTTCTGGCGTTTTCTCTATTGCAACACCTTTTTCATCTTTCAGAGCATAGCGGTCCAAAAATACTGTGTTACGGATTCCTGTTAGTTCCATACAATCGTTCCTTTGTTTTAAATGTTTATATACGCTATAAAAGCTTTTTTACTTCCCGTTCAAAATCCTCGATATCCACAAATTGTCTAAACACGCTTGCAAAGCGAATATAGGCAATTTTATCTATTTTTTTCAATCTCTTTGCTACCAATTCACCAATTTTCTTACTCATAACTTCTGTTGTCTCTCCCCCGATAAGTTCTCGTTCAACCTCATCCACAATCCTATCTATATCTTTTGCCGTAACCTTCGTTTTCCCGCTTGCCCTCCATATCCCACGACGCAATTTCTCTCTATCAAATGTCTCGCGTCTGTCATCTTTTTTTACAACGGTAATCGGAACGCTCTCAACTCGTTCATATGTTGTAAATCGTTTCTCACATTTCGTACAATTTCTTCGTCTCCGTGTAACTGTTAAGTCCTCATTATCCCGTGTCTCAAGTACATCCGTATTTTCAAAATTACAGTAAGGACATTTCATGTGTGAAATTAAAAACGCTACCTATGGTGCCAAGACAAATACTAAGACACTAAATAGACAGCGTCAACTGGAAACATCTATATCAAAACGGGGCAAAGGTTTATATTAGCCTCAATCGATAATTAGGTGAGGAAAATATACGGTAATATAGTAATGCGCCTATTTCAGTTGTATACCTGTAGTACTCAAAAAGAGCGTACATACCAGGGGCTACACGACTCTCTCATTATTTTTTAAGAGAGTCAATATCTGCAATAAGTGCATGTAGTTTTTCTTGTTGTAATTGAAGTATTTTTTTTGTGTCAGCATCCGAATTTTGCACCAATTCGATTATAATATCATTTTGTTTTTGAATTGAATGCGTAAGGCGTTCTATAAGAAAAGAAGGAACTTCCTTTCCCTGAGATTTAATGGCTTTTGCTTGTAATAATGCTTTTTCTTTATATACTGTTGCATGTTCAACTGTTTGTTTTACATACGCATTTTTTCCATTAACAGAAAGAAGTTGAGCAGCACTAATTTCCTTATCGCTTTGAAGGATATAAAAATCGATTTTTCTGGCAGGATCGGAAATCAATAGCTCTAATATAGAATCCCTAAAGTTCTTTAACGTATACAGTGGATGATCCGGTAAAATACCGGGATACGGAAGCACATATTCAGAAGAAGATTGTTGTGTCACCTGCAATGTTGATGGCGATGCTTGTAATACACTGGGAGGTAACTGTTCTGTCTGAAGAGCAGGCATTTCTCCGTTTGATGCAGAAACAGGTACAGGGCCTAGTATAAAAATAAGAACGAATACTGTGACTACAATTAAAAGTTTTTTCATGTCGGGGTAAGTATAGCGTACTTTCAGAAAAGTTACTATCTTATATGATAATATGAGACAAATCTTCCGGATGTACACGAATATAAGAAAAAATTTCTTTCTCTAATTTTTTTACCAATGGATAACATCGTTCTAATTTCATAAGCGCTTCGTTTGGTAAATGATCATTTCTCCATAACATGAATCGTTTATCCACAGTTATTACGGAATACTTCACCATCTTATCGGAAAGGTATAATATTTTTTCTTCCCACGTGGTTGGCATAATAGTCCGATCCAATATGGCATACAATGAATGCTTTTTTACAATATCTGCTACCGTATCTAAATGTTCAGCACGCAAAATTCTAACCGCAGCATCCGGGTGTACTTCTCCTGGTAAAAACGGTATACCAATATCTATGTCATGTAATAGTGCTGCGCTTTTAAGTAATTGAATGTCTATACAATTTTTTTTTGACTCTTCATTTACTTTTATTCCTATATACTCACATACACGCGCCACATACAGAACATGAATACGTTTTTTTTCTGGCAATTGATACCTATCCCATAAAGTAGTTATTGATTGATCAATTTGATTCATATTCATTGAATTGTACGATGCAATACTATATAGTGTACTCGTATGATCCCATCACTCCTCATCACATTCAGAGAAGTTTTGGAAGCATCTCTTATTGTAGCAACAATTTTAGGGATTCTAACAAAAATAGGTCAAAAAGCCGAAATTAGAACGGTTTGGTTTGCAACTGTCGCTGCAGGTATCATAAGTATACTAATCCTTTTTGCTTCAAGTGTCATTGGGTTTAATATCGCAACTATTTATACTGGTCATATTGAAGCATCTGTCGAAGGTGTGTTATTAATGGTCTCTGCAATTTTCATCACATGGGCTGTATTTTTCCTGCATACACACTTTGGGAAGCAAAAAACACAGTACCTTTCCTCGCTTAAACAAACAATTGAAAACCAGGAACAAAAAGGACTATTCATTCTTGTCTTTACTGCCGTGTTTCGTGAAGGCTTTGAGATTATCTTATTTTTATCAACGATGTATTTTTCATCATCTCCATCACAAATTTTTAGTGGTATCAGTGTGGGCTTATTCAGCGCGTTATTATTATCATATGGACTGTTTAAAACGACAATTCGCATGCCGGTATTCCATGCCTTCCGCATCACGAGCATCTTACTGATTACATTTGGAGCTGGTATGCTCGTACGTGGAATACATGAACTATCCGAAATTGGATTTATTCCTGAATTTGCCAATATAACACTCTCACTTATCCCGCAACATTCATCATTCTTTTCAGATATCTTAAAAGGAGTTTTTGGTATTACACGAACAATGGATATACTGCAAATTACATGTTATATCCTATATACAGGCTTTATGACCTGGTGGGTATTTTTAAGAAATAACACTAAACCTAACTCCGAATTATAAAGGTTATCTTCCGTATAGTGCGTTGATAACAAGATCACATGTTTCTTTTGGACCAGTCGAGTACGTGTTAATAATCAAATCATAATATTTCGGATCCCAATAATCTGTAACGTTATACATCCGTTCCCATTTCGTAAAATTTGCGTTTTGTCTGGCGTGAATATGCGCTTTCGCTTCATCGACAGACAGATTATCGCGATTTACCAGTCGATCAATTCGAAGTGAGTCATCGCATTGGAGCAATACTTTCAGCACATGAGATAACCCACGCATATTCCAACCTGCAATCCATGATTCTATTGCATAGTGGGCTGTTGGATCAGATAATTTTTCTCGCATTTTCGCATCAATTTCATGATCTATTTCATCACTATAGTCTGTTGCCATATGATGCGTAACATCTTTTTCATTATGCTTACCACTCAAAATAGCAAATGTTCGTGCCCATTCTCCACCTGAAAAGGTGTTCCATCCCCATGCGGTTACTATTGGACGTAAATTTCGAAGAAGTGTAGAACGCCCTGCTCCCGGAGGACCTGATATTGCAATGCTGCTATATTTAGTTGGAGGCGTAGAAATTGGTGTATCCATGCTCGTATTATATTGATGAAAAACACAATATACAAGCAAAACTTGACTCATTGACACAATATCAGACGAGTATTAATAATACAGTATGGCAATTGAGTATCTCTTACCGACTTGGGATGAGTATCATTCTCTTACACGCAGTCTTGCTGCAAATATACTTGAACAGCACATTCAGATAGATGAAATCGTTGCAATATCCAGGGGAGGACTCACCCTCGGGCATTTATTGACGGATCTGTTACGCGTTCCTATTTCTACATTCACCATTCAAAGCTATACAGATATTCAAAAATCAGGTGAAGTAAGAATTACGAAACCTTTGACAATTCCGTTAGATGGAAAGACAGTACTTCTTGTAGATGACGTCGCTGATCGCGGAACTACGATGGTCCGTGCAATCGAATATCTGAAAATGTTTACACCAAAAAAGGTTCATACGCTGACACTGTATTACAAACCACATTCTGTATATAAGCCGGATTTTTTTGCACAAACCACATCCGCATGGATTTGTTTTCCCTATGAGCCAACCGAAATGGTTATAAACATATATAAAAACATGAAATCAGAAGGCAAATCAGATAAAGAAATAATGGTCTTCCTCATGAATCTGCATTTTACACAGGAACAGATCGCATTTGTGAAAAAATTCTACGATAAATAACCTTCTTGACGTATTTCCCTATTGTGGAGTATAAAGAATTTAGTAGGGCTTAGTTAGCGCCCTATTTTTTTGTTCATTTTTTGTATGGCGCTCATACAAAAATGGAGTATATTCGTTATCATCCAACGGCTGCAGGTGGAGGAAGTAGTTCACTTGTTCCAGAACACCTTAGAGATATTGAAAGTCCGATAAGTCCGGAGACTGGTACCGGACTGGAATTCGATACTGTTCCTCCCTTATCCACAGATATTCCGGCATGCGCAACTGTGTTTTCTATTTTTGACGCACCGAAGTTTCACTACGAACGAGGTACTCGTGGAGAAAAAATTTTGGTAATCGACTCTTAATACCATAATGCCTACTATATATATGAATTCAAACGAAGACAGTTCAAAAAATACTAACAGGGGTATGGCATTCTGGACAGGACAGGGTCGCGGTGAACCTAAACCCCCGCCTCATTATGAGAAACCGATATTTGGTACACCTACTACAAGCACAGGGGATTTGTTTAAAAACGTTACTGTGTATGTAGGAGCTGATATCCCTGCTTCTAGCACTGAGGAAGAGGCGCCTCCGGATGAAGTGCCACCCTCTGCGTGAAGCTCTAACTCACACAGGTAAATAACATGGTACAATAGTGTATGGCAGCGAATATTCTCACTTCTGAGCTTGCCTTTCTCCAAGAAGAATTTTTGCGTTGTGCAAAAGTTATTAATCCCGAACGTGGATATGTCTCTGTTTCCTCATTTAACCTGCGCATGAAGCCAACTGTGCTTCAATCAGCAGCCAGGGCAATCTGTGAAGTGTTCCGGGGTGAAAAAATAGACACGATTCACGGAATTCCCCATTCAGGAAATTATCTCGCCACCGCTGTTGCTCTCAGAATTGATTCCCCCACGCATCTGCATGCATCACGGAAGGATCAAAATATTCCATCAAATTGGAAAGATGTCTACCGTGAGGAAATTAGATCATTTACCACCAGTAACGAATCTATGACCGTGTTTTCGGGAATTAATCTTTCGTTCGTAAAAAAGGGAGACCGCGTACTATTATTGGACGATGTGTGCGCAACAGGTGAGACCGGCTACCAATTGGTTGCGGGACTTCAGCAGAGAGGTGTCACTGTTGTCGGGTTCGCGGTTCTGTTTGATAAGGTTTTTCAGGGAGGTCTCGAACACATTGCATCACTCGGCGTGAAAACATTTTCCTGTGTCCGTGTTCTGGAAATAAGTCAGCATGACAAAGTTGTGCTTGCAAAACCGGAAGAAGTTGTATAAAACAAACATATGCTAAGTGTAGGATTTCGACACGTTTTTAGCTTTGCTCGTGTTGAAACATAACGTTTTGTTTAACATAAGCGTATTTGATTAGGAAAGGAAAGAAATTTCGAAAAACATAAATGAGCAAAGGTCGAAATTTCACTACTTTGTATGATAATAGTCGTAGATTTTGGATCACAAACTGCACATCTCATCGGAAGACGATTAAGACAGCTAGGTGTTGAAGTATCGTATTCAAATCCTGAAGACGCAATTGCACATATTGAATCATCACACCCGACTGGCATTATTTTTTCAGGTGGACCTAATGACATCAGTTATGATAACGCTACGCTCTCTATAGATAAAAGAGTGTTTGAATACGGATTGCCCATACTTGGTATATGCTATGGATGGCAGTTGATCGCGCATTTACTTGGGGGTGAAGTAAAACATTCTAAAAAAGAATTTGGACCAGAAGATATCATATTCGATTCACAACCAGATATATTTGCGCTGCCAGAAAAACAATTTTCCGTCATCATGTCACATGGAGACACCGTTACGAAACTGCCACCTGGGTTTACCCTTATAGGTCACACACATCAGGTCGAATACGCAGCCGTTATGCACACTCAAAAAAAACTCTATGGAATTCAATTTCATCCTGAGGCGTATCATTCAAAGCACGGGATGGAATTACTGAAAAATTTTGCAATTCTGGCATGTAAAGAATCCCTTAATCCCCTCGTTCTTAATCCACAAAAACATATAGATCAAATTAAAGAAACAGTCGGAGATCACTCAGTTATAGCTGCAGTCTCGGGAGGTGTTGACTCAACTGTTGCTGCATTTTTAATAGGAAAGGCTATTGGCAAAAAACTCATACCTGTCTATGTAGACAGTGGACTTATGAGACCAGAAACAGATACGCGGGTAACATATATTTTTACAAAACTTATTCAGGCCAATCTTATCATAGTAGACGCAAAGAAAAGATTTTTGAACGCACTCTCTGGTGTTACAGATCCTGAGGAAAAAAGAAAAACAATTGGAAAACTCTATATAGATATTTTTAATGAAGAAGCAAATAAGCACACAGATGCAACATTCCTCGCCCAAGGGACTATATATTCCGACGTTATTGAATCAAAAGGAAGTAAGCATGCTTCAAAAATTAAATCTCATCATAATGTCGGTGGGCTACCTGCAGACCTAACATTTAAATTACTTGAACCACTGCGAGAACTATACAAAGACGAAGTACGTGAACTTGGAAGGCTTTCAGGACTTCCGGAAGATATTGTTATGCAACAACCGTTCCCCGGGCCTGGCTATGCGGTTAGAATTAGAGGAGAAGTAACGGAAAAACGACTCGAACAGGTAAAAATAGCAGATAACATTGTTGTTGAAGAAATGAAACATGCAAATATATATAACAGTGTATTTCAGTGTTTTGCTATTATGTCTGGAGCGTTTTCAACAGCTGTCAAAGGCGATGGTCGTGTGTTTGCGGAAGTGGTGGCAATCCGTGCATATGAATCTCATGATATTATGACGAGTCGTTGGGCACATATTCCATATGAGGTACTAGAAAAAATTTCTTCAAGAATTGTTAATGAAGTACCAAATGTGTCACGGGTTGTATACGACATAACGACAAAACCGCCCGCAACCATGGAGTGGGAATAACCGTGTATATGAAAAAAAATACGCTCCTAAATGACGCATATGTTCAGCAAGTTGAAGAAGCTTCTTCTTTTATAACGGGTATTATTGGAGATAAAACGTTTGTGCCAACCGTTGCGCTTACCCTCGGGTCTGGATTAAACAAACTTTCTGAGCTCATCAAGCCAATAGCCGTTATTTCATATAAAGATATTCCACACTTCCCAAGTTTAACGGTACCAGGACATGAAGGAACGCTTATTGCAGGATATCTCGAAGGCATTCCGATGATTGGTCTTAAAGGACGAAAACACTATTATGAAGTGGCACGTGAGCCACATGCCATGGATATTGTTACGTTTCCCGTTCATGTTGCAGCATCACTCGGATGCAAATTATACATAGCCACAAATGCCGCAGGCGGATTAAACACTCGCTACACAATTGGAGATCTTATGGTCATCAAATCCCACATCGGATTATTTCAGCCAAATCCTCTTCTAGGCGTATATCACAATTTCGGAGATACTGCATTTTTTCAACCGCAACATACGGAATATTCCCCAAAATTAAGATCACTTTTCAGGTCGATAGCTCCTTCTATTCATGAGGGAGTGTATGTCGCACTCACCGGACGTACATACGAAACACAAGCTGAATGTCTGATGCTTCGCTCTATGGGAGCAGATGCGGTAGGCATGTCCACAGTTCCTGAAATTATCGCTGCAACAAACAGGGGCATGGAGACAGTCGGTGTTTCAATGATAACAAATATGATAGCCAAGGACGGAACAAACGCCACAAATCATGAGGAAGTAATGAGTATCTTGTCCGGAAAACAAACGGAAGAAATGCTATACAATACGTTTCGAGGTTTTTTTAGATCACTCGAAGAATCTGGCTCTTACTGAGGCTTATTGATAACCACGGGCTTTATGCGGGACATAGCTTCCAAAGAATATCGTACTCCCTGGACGCCAATTCCTGACTGTTTTACACCCAGGAATGGGAAATGATCAGGACCTCTCTGTGGTGAACCATTTATCTGCACAGTGCCTGTATTTAAGAGTTCAGCATATTTCAACCCAGTTCCTTCATCTTTTGTAAACACACAAGACTGTAATCCAAACCGCTGGCCATTAACTATATCCGCTGCCTCATTCATATCAGAAACAGCAATGAACGAAATAACAGGACCAAAAACCTCGGTGGATACAATCTTCATAGATGGTTTTACGTTGGTCAAAATTGTTGGTTCGATGAACGCATCCTTTCTATGTCCGCCGGTGGCTATTTGCGCACCTTGAGATACTGCCTCCTGAATTACCTTTTCAATATCTTCTGCAACCTTTACGGTTACGACAGGACCTACCAATTTTGTCGTCGCTTCACGAGGATCACCCATATGCACAAGTTCTTTCATCTGTTCTAATACAACAGGTAATAATTGATCAAGAACATTTTGAGTTCCCATTACATACTTAATTCCCGTACATCGTTGTCCTGCGTAAGCATATCCCCCTTTAATTATTTCCTTTGCTGTCAAATTCATATCTGCATCAGGGAACACGATAGTTGCATTATTTCCACCACATTCAAACAACAACGGTTTCATTGGCGCTTTTCCTGCGATTTCCATACCCACATCGGAGCTACCGGTAAACGCCACCATGGTGGTTTTTTTATGTGAGACCAGATAATCGCCTATCTCATGTCCGCCGCCGGTAAGACAGGTAATAACACCTTCTGGTACACCGGCTTTTTCAAAAATTCGTGTCAGATGCAAGCCACTAATACTTCCCTGTGTCGGTGGTTTAAACACAACACTGTTCCCCATCAAAAGGGCTGGTGCTATTTTACTTCCTGCCAGATTAACAGGGTAATTAAACGGAGCAATAGCGAGCACAACACCATGAGCAACTCTACTTATAACAGCGATTCTTCCCTTGTCATACCCTGGGAAATTGTCACTATCAAGTGTCTCACCACGAATTGACTGAACTTCATCGGCAAAATAATCTGTCAGTTCAGCTGTTCGTTTGATTTCACTTTTTGCCTCACTCATAGTCTTTCCAACTTCCCGTGCAAGAAGCGCTGCTAAATAATCCAGATAATGTATCACCCAGTCTGCCGCAAGATGGACTATTTTTACACGTTCATTCAAAGGGGTTGCTTCCCATTTTTTCTGTGCGTCTACATTTCTCTGAAGTGCCTCATCTATTTCTTCATGAGTCACAACTTGGATATCGCCGACAACGGACCCATCTATAGGAGAGATAATTGAAGTTCGTTTTCCACTTTTGCTTTCTACCCACTCTTTACCGTTAAAAAAGCGATACACAGGAGGAGTTCCAGTATTACTGATGCTTTCAAAGAAATCGGCAGGCATATACACAGTATAGAATCAAGAAAGAATATTTGTAAAGCGGTAGTTATTATCTATATTTTTTAATCAGACAGACAGACATATTTTTATTACTACCACGCTCTAAAGCATATGCTAATAGGTGATCAATTATTTTTTGACACTGTTCTTTTGAAGAACTAGAACGTTCAGTTGCAACCCGTATATCCTCTTCTGTTAGAACATCTGCTATGCCGTCCGTACATACAAGCAACATATCACCGCGAATCAACGTCTCAACACTATATCTTGGGACTATTCCATTCCGAACAACTCCCAACGCCATCGGGACAGTAATGTTTTGTTGTAATTCAGGAGGTATGAGTTCTTCAATCAACCCCTCACGTATCAGATAGACTCTACTATCGCCAACAGACCCAATCCAAATCTTTGAGTATCCAAGGATTGCGATGCAGAGTGTAGATGCAAGCCCTTCACTAAATGAATGTTCTTTTCTTTTTTGCCAAAGTGAGATGTTAGTAGTACGAAAAATTCGTTGAAGTAATTTTATTTTATTTTCCCAATAATACGGACGTTGCCTAATATGTTTATATCCCCATAAGGCTGTTTCAGAAGCTACTACAGATGCGACTTCACCATGTGGCATTGCACTCACACCATCAGCGATAGAAATATACTCATGTTCAAATACAGTTACATGATCTTCCTGTTTAGGATCAAGACCCTTCAATTGTCCCTGCACGATGACATACACATCCTCCAGAGAGGGTATAGCATTCATATAGATGTGAAGAAGGTAACAGATTACAGAACCTGTCCAAATCGTTTTTCAACTTCTTTCCAGTTTACGACATTCCACCAATTCTTGATGTAATCAGCGCGAACGTTTTTATATTTCAAATAATATGCATGTTCCCATACATCTAGACCCAACAATGGCATTCGCCCCTCCATGAGTGGTGAATCCTGGTTAGCGGTATCTTCAATAATAAGTCTTCCTTTATCCGCGCTCAGCCATGCCCAACCACTCCCAAAACGACCAAGAGCAGCTGCAGCAAATTTTTCCTGAAATTGAATAAATCCTCCAAATGTGGCATCTATTGCTTTCCCCAATTCGCCTGCTGGGTTACTCTTTGATGGTGCAGCCATGCTTTCCCAAAACATTGTATGATTTGCGTGCCCACCTCCGTGATTTCGTACTTTACCTCTTAATTCCTCTGGGACTTGAAGGAGATCTGCTATGAGTTCTTCCACAGGGAGACTGAGCAGATCTTCATGGCCCATGAGTGCATCATTTAGATTTTTTACATATGCTGCATGATGTTTTTCATGATGAATATGCATAGTTTGTTCATCAATGAAAGGTTCCAGAGCATTATATGCGTATGGCAAATCGGCAACAGAAAACATAGTACACCTCCTTTATGAATATATGTCTTATATATAACACATACCATTCGCGAAGCAAAACAGGAAACTGATATAATATGATGGTGAAAGCAAAAGCGAACAGAGATACATCAGATGAAACAGTGGTACATGACTCTCCAACGGAGATACCTGTAAAACATAAACTTCGACCATACGTGCCGTATATATTTTTTATATTGCCAATTAGTATTGTTGTATGTATCTATATTGTTATTTTTAAAGATCTACCATCACCACGTTCACTTGGGACATATGATATTCCACTTGCAACAAAAGTATATGACCGTAATGGCAAACTTCTTTATGATATTTATGCTGACCAGAACAGAACAGCTGTCCCCTTATCTGACATACCAAAATCTCTACAGCAGGCAACCATAGCAATAGAAGATAAGGATTTCTATAAACATCAAGGGATCAATCCGGTTGGAGGCATCCTACGTGCAGCAGCAGCAACACTTACTGGAAGTAAATTACAAGGTGGGTCGACAATCACTCAACAATTAGTTAAATCTGCACTTCTGACACCAGAACGAACCGTAACACGGAAAATTAAAGAAATAATTCTCGCGATTTGGGTAGAAGTGATGTACCCGAAAAATAAAATTCTTGAACTCTATCTTAATCAAGTACCATATGGTGGAACAGCATGGGGAGTAGAGTCTGCAGCTGAACGATATTTCGGGAAAAAAGTAAAAGATTTGACACTTGCTGAATCCTCTCTCCTTGCTGGTCTTCCTCAGGCACCAACGCTGTATTCCCCGTTCGGTGCTCACCCTGATTTAGCAAAAGCGCGGCAAAAAGAGGTTCTGAAAAGAATGGTAACAGACAAATATATAACAATGGAACAGGCAGAAGAAGCATCAAAGGTAGATTTAATTTTTAAACAAGATACAGGACTAAAGGCTGGTCATTTTGTTATGTATGTGAAAGATCAGCTTGTACAAAAATATGGAGACGCACTAGTAGAACGTGGTGGATTAAAAGTAGTAACAACACTTGATTTGGACCTGCAGGAATATGCACAAGCGACGGTGGCAGCAGAGATTGAAAAATTAAAGTATTTGCGAGTTGGAAATGGCGCAGCACTTATTACAAAACCAGCTACAGGAGAAATCCTTACCATGATCGGCAGTACAGATTATTTTGCTACACCATCTGGGAGTTATAATGTCACAACAGCACTCCGACAACCTGGATCTTCAATAAAACCCATTAATTACGCTATTGGTATCGAAACAAAAAAAGTTACCCCTGCGACAATATTTTTGGATATACCGACATGTTTTGGGATAGTGAATCAGCCATCATACTGTCCTAAAAATTATGACGGAAAATTTCATGGACCTGTAGCACTTCGTATGGCTATGGGTAACTCACTCAACATCCCTGCGGTAAAAATGTTAAAATTAAACACCGTTGAAGCGATGATAGCTTCAGCCAGCGGCTTTGGACTCACAACATTAAAAGATCCAAAACAGTATGGGTTGTCTTTGACACTCGGAGGTGGAGAAGTCCATATGACAGATATGGCAGAGGCGTTTGGAATCTTTGCAAATGGGGGTATTCGGAAAAATTTGGTTTCAATACTAAAGGTAACAGATAAAAACGGTAAAGTTCTTGAAGAATATAAAGATCAAAATCTTGAAAATGAAATTCCTTCTCAATTATTACTTCGTGGTCCCCGAATTGTTTCGCCGGAAACTGCATTCTTAATCTCTCATATGCTACTGGACAATAATGCACGAATGGATGCCTTCGGACCAAATTCTGAACTTGTCATTCCAAAGCATGCAGTATCAGTAAAAACCGGTACTACAGACGATTTACGTGACAATTGGACAATAGGGTTTACCCCCCAATACCTCATAGCAACGTGGGTTGGAAATAATGATAATTCTCCAATGAATCCAGCATTAGTATCTGGAGTTACAGGAGCAGCACCTATTTGGCATAAACTTATGGTGAAAGTGCTTGAAGGGAAATCCGATATATGGCCTAAACAACCTGATGGTATCGTTGGAGCAAGGGTATGCTCCTTGTCTGGATTACTGCCTCCGAATGATGGAGATGACCCTGGATGTCCAGTACGTTTTGAATATTTTATCAAAGGGACAGTACCTACTGAGCGCGAACAACTCAAAAAATCAGTGTTAATAGATAAAGATACAGGAGATATTGTTCAACCAAACAAAGCAGGAGCAAATGTGGAGCCTCAGGAAAAATTAATCATAAAGGATCCATTAACAGAGTATTGTTTAGATTGTCAGCATCCAGATCACACTCAAAATTATATTCGGTAAAAGTGAGGCTTGTTACTAGCCTATAGATTGTGGTATAAACACATTCTATGGACCGTCACAGCAATCCTAATTCCAAAAATCAGCTTCAAATACCATGGTATGTATTTCCCCTCCTTCTGCTCTTATGGGTATTTATAGCTATTGGTACTACTGTGAGACGTGTATTTCGTGCCATTTTTAATGTACCAATAATGGCTTATAAAACCATTCAGACGATTATATATGAGCTATGTACTGGTATAAAAAGTTGGATTAAAGAAAAAAAAGAGGCAGGCAAGACATCCGTACCAGCAGCAAAAAAATCAACCGAGAATTTACGAAAATTACAAGTTAAATATGGGTATAGAAACTCACGGATTACTATTACAGAATACATATCGTTATTCACGTCTTGGTGCAGGGGATCAGCAAACGCGTTGAGAACATATATACATAATAGAAAGGAATATTTTCAAGAAAAGAAAAACCTTCGTAATGCGCAGCATGAATTATTTGTTATAAAACAAAAAGAATTGAGAGCTGAAAGAAGTACGCGTTTAAAGAATCAATTCAACCAGATAGCTCGATATTTTTCAGTATCTAAAAAATCCTCCAAAAACACATCCAGATCAGTCACGACGATTGATATGTGGAAATCATTTATAACAGGAATTGCGTTTACCATCATATTCGTATTTACCCCATATGAATCATATCAATGGTTGAAAGCACTCCCAAACCCTCAACTTCTTTCAAGAAGAGATCTACAGGTTACCACAAAGATATTTGATAGAAATGGTATATTGCTGTATGAAATCTACCAGGATCAAAACAGAACGCCTTTGCAACTTCGAGACATCCCTAAAAATATAATTTCGGCAACAATCTCTATTGAAGATCGGGATTTTTATCGTCATCAGGGAATTTCGCTAAAAGGGATTGCACGAGCTGTTAAAGAGATTCTGTTGAATAAACAGGTGCAGGGTGGATCAACTATAACTCAACAATTAATAAAATCTGCATTATTATCACCTGAAATAAAAATTACAAGAAAAATAAAAGAAGTACTATTAGCATTCTGGGCAGAACGGTTGTATTCAAAAAATCAAATTCTGGAAATGTATCTTAATCAGGTCCCATATGGAGGAACAGCCTGGGGAATTGAAGCTGCCAGTCAAACATACTTTGGAAAAAGCGCAAAAAATCTTACTATCGCTGAAGCTGCTCTACTGGCAGGATTACCGGCTGCACCCAGCGAATACTCACCGTTTGGATTACACCCGAATAAAGCGTTCGAACGCCAAAAAGAAGTCTTACGAAGAATGGTAGAAGATCATCAGATTACTTCGGAAGAAGCTTCAGAAGCACTACAAACACCCATAAAGTTTGCGCAACCTAGTACTGCCATTCGTGCACCACATTTTGTTATGTATGTGAAAGATATACTTGAAAAACGCTATGGAGAACGACTTGTAGATCAGGGTGGACTGCAAATAAAAACATCTCTGGATGTAACTATTCAGGAAAAAGTAGAAGAGTTAGTGGCAAAACATATAGAAGCATTAAAACCATTAAATGTTGGAAACGGAGCAGCATTAGTTACCGACCCTAAAACTGGCGAAATACTTGCTATGGTCGGCAGTAAAAATTACTTTGACTTGGAATCCGAAGGGAACGTAAATGTTACAACCAGTTTAAGACAACCGGGATCGTCTATTAAAGTCATCAATTATGCAGCCGCACTGGAAAACGGGTTTACTGCAGCCAGTCTGTTGGACGACTCCCCTATTACGTATACAACACCGGGTAGCCCATCATATTCCCCTGTCAACTATGACGGACGATTCCATGGAATGGTTCCATTTAGATACGCACTGGCAAATTCTTATAATATTCCGGCAGTAAAAATCTTAGCAAAAATAGGTGTACCAACCATGATTCAATTGGGCAGAAAAATGGGGATTACAACGTGGACTGATGAAAACAGATTCGGATTATCTCTCACTCTTGGAGGTGGAGAAGTGACAATGATAGACATGGCAAAAGTGTATGGAGCACTAGCAAATGACGGAAAAGCTATAAATTCTAAACCTATCTTAGAAGTCACAGATTATACAGGGCGCGTTTATGAACGAAATAGCAAGTCAGAGCAATATACACAAGCAATCAAACCTGAGACCGCTTGGATTATTTCAAATATATTAAGCGATAATACAGCAAGAATTCCTGCGTTTGGACCATCTTCCAGTCTTGTTATTCCAGATAAGACAGTGTCTGTGAAGACCGGAACGACAGACAATAAAAGGGACAATTGGACAATTGGGTATACTCCATCATATGTCACAACAGTCTGGGTAGGGAATAATGATAATACACCTATGAACCCATACCTAACATCTGGTATTACAGGAGCTGCGCCTATTTGGCACGATATTATGATAGAACTACTAAAAAATAAATCAGAAAATATTCCCCAGAAACCAGAGTCAGTTATAGCTATACCGTGTTATTACGGCAGAACAGAATATTTTACCAAGGGAACAGAACCTCAGACAGGAAGATGTGCAGCCATGCCAACTATATCCCCATCTCAAACGCCAACACCCTAACGATGTTTACTTCACAACAATACTCCCTGTATCTGCGGGATTTGAGTCGTTTTGGTATTTCCAAGTCCCAATTGTTACAAAGGTATATTCATAGATACCACCTTTGCTAACTGCTGTTTTTTGAACAAAATTCGGTAGTATCTGATGCGTTGGGTATACGGCAGATGCAACAAGCATTTGTTTACTCGATTCGTTAACAAAAGTAACGGTCTCCCCTTTTTCTACATATAAGGGGGATGGGGAAAAACCCGTATCAGTGTAGGTTACTACAGATCGTGCGGCGACACCACCTTTTTCAAGAGGTGTACCAGATATTGTAACTTGATCCAGTGCCACGGTATTTTTTTTCATTACTCCGGTCGGAGTATTATTAGATAACATATTTTTGCGAATCGCATCTGGAGTTTTTCCATTGCCAAGCATATACCAGCCCAAGAGAATACCAGCAGCTAAAAGAAGCATGCCAACAAATAATTTTGAATTCATGTTATCCTCCTTATGTCCTGTAATACTGCTTCATACTAACAAATAGAGCTGTTCTTAGCAAATTATCAATCTACATTCTTCACATGGACTCGCAAAAAAACAACCAATATGGAATTTATACACGTATGCTTCTCAAATTAACCACGAGGATGTGATTCGTTAACAACAAGAGGTCGTCCGTCTATAACTTTCCCGTTATATAATTCAATAGCTTTTTTCATCTCTTCCTCAGTCGACATTTCTATGAACCCAAAACCTCGTGAACGACCTGAATATTTATCTGAAATTATTTTTGACGAAATCACCGTTCCAGCAACTGAAAATAATTCGCGAAGCTTAGCATCGTCATATGAATATGGAAGATTTCCAACAAACAGACTTACTGTCATATATATCCTTTCTTTAGAGCACTGCCTATACAAGACGTCTCACGTCAGGTCGAGTATATCATACTGAATACGTATGGCCAAAATACCCATAAAACCAGCACTGACAATATGATCATAATGCGGTATTATATGCCCATGGTGTTATTTCATGTAGTTATATTGTCTATAGTTGAAGGTATTTCAGAATTTCTTCCTATTTCAAGTACAGGGCATCTCATCTTAACTGGATCACTCTTAGGAATTACACAGACTGAATTTTTATCAAGTTTTGAAATATTTATTCAGTTAGGAGCCATATTGGGAATCATTGTATTGTATGGAAAACCAGTACTCATGCAAAAAAAGAAACTCATTCGGTTGATTGCAGCATTTGTGCCAACAGCAATCGTTGGTTTTTTATTATATAAGGTTATAAAACATATATTACTCGGAAACCCATGGATAGTTGTGATTTCACTTATTGTAGGTGGTATTGGATTGATGGTATTTGAGCATTTTTTCCAATCTAAACAACTTGACTCAACTCCCATGGATAGTTTATCAATACCAAAAGCAGGCAGTATTGGACTGTTCCAATCATTATCAATAATTCCGGGTATATCACGATCTGCCGCAACCATAATTGGTGGTCAACTTATGGGTTTATCAAAAAAAGACGCCGTTGAATTCTCATTTCTTCTTGCTGTTCCGACTATGGCAGCGGCTACTATGTTGGATCTTGTAAAATCGCATGCATTTAATTTTACTTCAGTTCAATGGAGTTATATGGCGATAGGTTTTTTAATTTCATGTATAACAGCAATGATAGTGGTACGGATTTTTGTACAATTTATTCAAAAACAACATATATTTTTTTGGTTCGGATTGTATAGGATACTCGTTGCTCTGCTATATACTATAATCGTAATTCGCTGATACGATTAATTCCACTAAGCTCTTACTGTTATTTACAGTTTTCATACTCAACAGTTTCTGTATACCCGTCCATCTATGGGAAAATATTGGGATGTGGTTAAGGATCTATGCGACACATTTTTAGATGGTTGTTTTTTCTCGATATTCAGCCGATAGTGCTATCTAGTAAGTGTAAACAAATTCTATGCATCCCAAAAAAAGGGCGCTCCTCAGAGCGCCCCTTTTATAAGATAATCGATATTGTTATCGAGTTACCGAAATTGTTGCATTTAATTCTGCTGCAGGTGCAGTTACCGTAATTCGGTTATCTGCTGCACTTCGTACAACAGTGTAATTTGTGTCATACGCCTGTGTACAATCTGTTACTGGTGCTCCATTATTTGTTAATGGATCAACTGGTAATGCGGCAAGATATTGCGTCATCAATGATGAACATATATCCGCACCTGTATTTGCAACATTTTGTGCTGCAGTCGTAATGCCAGCTGGCAATGTCCCGCGGTTATCCGCAGCATATTGGCCAATAGCATTCAAAATCGCGTTAACGTCACTTGCGCGTTTTGTATTATTTGCCTGCGAGAACTGACGAGCAGGATTTATGGCGATTAATGTAATTGCCAATAGTACCGCCAAGATACCAATGACAACGAGCAACTCGATGAGCGTAAAACCTTTACGCCCATTAGGCAGTGTGT
>CAYSEV010000005.1:0-56616 GCA_964430295.1 uncultured Gammaproteobacteria bacterium | reverse complement strand
CAGTCAGTACACCGGATTCTGAATTGAAAAAATCACGATGGTAATAATGTCCGCTGTGTTCACCGGCAAAAATGGCATGGTATTTGCGCATATAGTTTTTCATAAAACTATGCCCAACCCTGACACGTTCATACTTGCCGCCATATTTTTCTATAGTCTGCGGGACAACACGCCCACATACGGCACTATACAATACGTATTCTCCTGGATGCTGTTGAAGGACATGTTTTGCCATGATGGCAGTCACGATAGTGCCTGATACGAACCTGCCTGTATCATCCACAAAAAATGCCCGATCGGCATCACCGTCAAATGTCAGTCCTATATCGGCGCCGACTTCTTTCATTTTCGCAACAAGGGCCGCATTATTCGTTTCAACAAGAGGATTGGGGGTATGATTCGGGAAATGCCCGTCCAGTTCGAAAAACATATGTGTCATCTTAAAGGGTAATCCGTCAAAAATCATTGGCACCAATTTTCCCGCCATACCGTTACCGGCATCTACAACAATATTGAGAGGTTTGAGTGTTGAGACGTCTACGAATGACAGCACTTTTTCTCTCCACTGTTTGAATACATCGATTTGTGTAACTGTTCCCGGTGTCGCCGCGGCGGCAGGAGGTTCGTCATTTACCATTGCCTTAATTTCTGCAAGGCCTGAATCTCCGCTGACTGCAATAGGCCCTTTGAGCACAATTTTAAGGCCATTATAATTTGATGGATTATGTGAGGCAGATATCATAATCGACATATCATAATCGCAGGTACCGGAGATAAAATACGAAATTTCAGTCCCGGTTAATCCCGCATCATATACATTCACACCGCAATGGGTAAATGCAGAGATTAAGCCGTCACGAATTTCTTCACCACTTAGGCGCATATCGCGACAGATAGCTACGTTTTTCGGATTAAATTTTTTAACAATTGCAAAACCTATTGCTTTGGCAACCTCACCATTCAGCTGGTCCGGATATGTCCCTCGCACGTCATAGTCTTTAAACATAGAAAGGTCTGAAATTGTCATAATTGTAGAAAAAATTGTTCGATATGCGCCGCCATTGAAAACGGCGAGGCACCCGTTTTTATACTGACTTCGGCAGCATGCAACCGTGCATACAAATCCAGAAGCTCACCCATCGTAAATGACTTCGTTTGTGTTGTCAACCGACCCAGTTGCCATGAGGTAACACCCTCAGGATTTACCCCATCGGATATCTGAATCATTTGGCGAATACGTTTCACAATCATGGCATGAACTAATTCAGGGGCATCGGTTGTAGTTATTTGGGAGAATAGGGTAAGGCATTGTTTTGCATTACCTTTTTTTATGCCATCCAGAAGCTGGAATATCAGTACAGGCAATTTAAATAGTCGAACAGATATATCTTTTCCAAGCTGTTTTATAACCGTTGTTCCAACTTCCTTTTCCTCCCAAATCACAATATCAGCCAGTTCACTATTGCGTATGATAATAGCTGCAATTTCTTCAATTTTTTTGAGCGATTTGCCGATACGACCAAACAGCCGTTCTATGATAACAAGTAAATCTCCACCGAAAAGCGACGATGATTCAAGGGATTGAGTGAGCGAGGATAATTCAATATTCCTGCCGTCTATAACACGCACTTCCTTTGCTCCTGCTTTTTCTTTTATACGATGCAGTTCATTGCGTGATGCTTCAATATAGTCTCCGTGGAGCAGCGTTATCATAATGCGGCTACAATCTTTTTTGTTTCTTCTATAAGCGGTGTATTGCTATCCGGATATCCAATATCCAGGTGTGCGTCTTTTAGTAATACCCATGTAGGTTCCTGAATTCCCTCTTCTTTTTGCCCAATGGGTTCTTCTGTGCCAATATACTCAAATACGAAATAATGAACCGTTTTATCGACCTGTCCGTTTCTGGTGTATATGTAATGAAGAGGAGTGAGAGTACCTAACAGACGGAGAGAATGCAACCCCACTTCTTCAGAAATTTCACGCACAGCTGTTTCCTGAAGTGTTTCACCCTCTTCAATTTTTCCTTTGGGAAATGTCCAGGCACTGCTTCTGTCACGGATTCGGAGGATTTCCCATCCGTTTTTTGAATTTCGAAGAATCAGACCACCTGCAGAAATTTCAGTTTTCATAATTTTCGTACTTCCCACATACTACCAAGGCTATCAGTATACACCAAACGGAATTGTTTGGTTAAGATATTTACATCACACGGAACAATTACAGCAATAGAAGGGTCACTATAACAAAATATATGGGAAATGTGGTCGGACACCGTATCGGGCGCAGTTCCGCGAAACACGGTATATGCCAAACGTAATGCCGGATCCGGATTACCTCCATATACATAACTATACTGCACCCTACCTATCAATGTTCGCCTGCCGGCAAGTTGTACCGGATCATAGATATCACCATTTGTGAGAATAATTTCCTTTGGAGAGGTATATTTTTGCAATACAGCCATCATTGGACTAAATGCGGAGTCCAAAATACGAACATATACGTCATTTTTTAGAACAAAAAATCCCAATATTCCGGAAGCGCATAATATTACTATCAGCAAAAAACGACCATACCATACATTCAGTTTGGCTATAGAAGCAACGGCAAACCACGTCAAGCAGAATTTCCAAAGTAAAATAAATTTATGATCATCAAACGGATTTCGGGAACTGATATGAAAAATATTTGGGATTATAAATAACATCCAGGTAAAAACCATATATTTGCCCCATTTTTTCCTTAATATTGTCATACCTATAATTGAAATAGGAATAAATATCCCTGTATTTCGTATCCAAAACACCATCCAGTTATAGAATGTAGGCGGCTCCACAATAAACCCGGGACTAACCGATATATGCGTATGTGTCTGCGTCAAAATAGAAAGTAACTGTGGGCTGGCAATAAAAAGCGCAAGACAAAGTGTATGAATTGGTCTTCGTGCAAAAAAAAGAACGAAAAGACAACTTACCAAAAATACATGCGTATGCCAAAAACAAAGAAAACCCAGTAAAATTCCATCTACTACAACTTCACGCCATGTATGTCGGTTAGTACCATATATAACTGACAAAACATACCATGCAAACAGTGAAATTCCAACTAATAACTGCCGTTGATTTACATAGGTATTAAGATGCCAAAATACGGCATAGGTATCAGAATACGTATTGAGGTGATATGCCGATGACATTGCAGCAAGTGGATTGAGATGTCTTACAATAAATTGCATCCATTCCGTTGTCGGACTCGCAAAAAAAATTATGATGGCGATGATTCCTAATCCATATTGTTTCCACCTGTGTGATACGGCCATAAAAAGAGCTGTGCCTATAGTCGAAAATCCGAGCGCACTTATGCTGTTAAGTGCTATATCAATGCGTAGTCCCAGGTATTCCAACAGTCCGGCGTAAAAATCCGTCAACATATAATATGCGCCTCCTGATGTGGCAAAAAATGGCGTAACAGCAGGAAAGTTCATCCCTTTGGAAAATGAGCGTATCAGTGGAATATGCGCGCCAAAATCCATATACGTGTTCGATGACACAAGGAACATATGGCTTGATTCTGCATACGAGAAGGCTTTCGTACAGATATACCACCCAAAAAAGCTTAAAACAATAAATACAAAGAGTGTATTGATAGTATATACACGCAAGGAAGGAAATATTTTATATCGTACGCAACATATATAAAAAACACAGGTGATAACTGCATACATCCACAAAGTGGGCGGCAGTGTTCCTGTAATATACGATGTGATCAAAAAGAGTGGGGTTACTATAAACGCAGATCCAACAAGAAATGCAAATGGTATAGAGAATTGTTCTTTCCCAACAAATTTCAGAATATATATTCCATACACAACCACACTCAAAAGAAACAACAATGCAAGCATAGAACGTTACGTCTTTTTGGGATAATACGTCTTCTTTTTAAGTACATCAGGTAGAAATGAATCTGTAGCGTACATATCGTATCCCTTCCCGTAGGCGAGATCTTTCATGAGTTTCGTTGGAGCATTACGTACCATAAGCGGTATGGGGAGATTTCCATATTGTTTGACATCTGAGAGAGCTGCAAAGTATGCATCATATGTGCCTCTGTCTTTTTTTGCTGTACACAGATATACCACGCCGTGGGCAAGATTTATCT
Source organism: uncultured Gammaproteobacteria bacterium (assembly GCA_964430295.1). Taxonomy (GTDB): domain Bacteria; phylum Patescibacteriota; class Microgenomatia; order UBA10105; family UBA927; genus CAYGFH01. The sequence continues at coordinate 52,455 of CAYSEV010000005.1, read as the reverse complement.
GGGCCTCAGGGTATCCGATTTTACTGCAGGCATCAAACACTGCATTTGCAACGACAAGAGCGGTAGGTTGTGCAACACCAATGTCTTCTGATGCAAAAATCACCATACGTCTGGCAATAAATAATGGATCTTCACCGGCTGCAACCATTCGGGCCAGATAATACAGTGCAGCATCAACCTGACTTGCACGCATGGACTTGATGAACGCGCTGATGGTGTTGTAATGTTCTTCACCGGATTGATCATACTGCAGCATTTTTCGCTGAGCTGCATCTTCAATATTTATAGCTGTAATTTTCTTTTTTTGGGCGAATTGAGAGGCAATTTCCAAAATATTGTATAAACTTCGCCCGTCTCCGTTTGCAACCTCCTTGAGAAATGATTTTGCGTCCTCATCAATTCTCATCTTCAGATATGAAACACCGCGATCGATAAGCATATCTAATTCATCTGTCGAGAGCGGTGTAACAACCACCACACGACAACGTGATAGGAGTGGAGCAATTACCTCAAACGAAGGATTTTCTGTCGTTGCTCCGATAAATGTAACAGTTCCCTTTTCCACATGTGGAAGGAGCGCATCCTGTTGTGATTTTGTGAATCTGTGTATTTCGTCAAGGAAAAATACAGTTTTCTTTCCGTGCGATAACCGCTCTTCAGATTCTTTGATAATACGACGGACATCAGCAAGGGTCGATGTTACTGCGCTATGTGACTCAAAATGCGCATCTGTTATAGTAGCGACGAGCTCCGCTAGTGTTGTTTTCCCAACACCAGGTGGTCCCCAAAAAATCATTGATGGCAAAAATCCTGTTGTCAGGAATTTTCGAAGGATTCCCACTTTGCCAACGAGATGTGATTGTCCAATAACATCATCAAGTGTCTTAGGCCGAAGTATTTGTGCAAGAGGCTGTGACATATTCATCGAGGCAACTGTAGCACATCAGTGTATATGAATCCAGTTATCGTACTTTAAATATAATTGCATTTGGCAAGAGTCTACCTGGGCCAGCTTTATATCCGTTATACCAGAGTGCAGTAGAACCACCGGCATCCAAATTTAATGCATGTGTCGCACCAAGAGCTTTAAATACATATCCGAATTCAACAACATCTACGTTATTGGCAAGTACAAGATAGACTGTCATGCCGCTAAACCCGATTCCTGCCTTTAACCCATGCGCTTTTTGTTTATCAGTTAGCGGATATTGTTCTGCAATCACTTCACTGTTATCCAAAATGCCTGGTGCATTCACAATAGCACCCTGAATATCAGTCTTTTCATATGCAACGGACCATGCATTTCTTGCAGATCGGTTAAAATGCATGCCAGAGCTATCCTGATACAATATGGCTCTATCATTCCATGAAATATGATCTTTGTTTATCCATCGGTGAAGACGTGAATTATACAGAGGGAAATCGAATGACGTTTTCTTTTCGGAGCATTCCGCATAGTCAGGGGGACAGAAATATGTTCCGTTTATTCCAGCAAAACCTGTATGCAATGTGATGTATTCTGATAATGGTTTACCCAAACAATCGCGTACACAATCATCATCGTTTGCAGAATCTGTAATCATTCGCGCACTATTCATATTGATAGAAATCACGCGTACTGCAAATTCACCACGTTCTGTAGCTAACCAAATACTGGAATATCCGTCTTTCGGTGGGCCTGTCACAACAGTTCTCGTAGGGATAGGTGTAGCAGTAGGTTTTGGTGTGGGTGTGGGTGTTTTTGTCGGAGTCATTGTATGAGTTATGGTTGGAGTTAGTGTTGCTGTAGGAGTCTGTGTTGGTGTACTTGTAAGCGGTACCATTTTCTTTTCCTCATTTGAGAATGAAGAAGCAGGAGATGCAAATGATTCCTGTTGTGTAGGTGGATTGATATGAGGTGAAGACTGTATGTTTGGCTTCGTTACAGTCAGAAAAAATCCGGTAATAAATCCTATAAGTGACACAATAAGGGGGTGGTTCATGGCTTCCTTTAGCCTATCAATTCAACGCAGCTATAGCAACTGATTATACCGGCTTATTCAACTGCCGTATCCGGCCAAATGAAATGCGGTCCAAAACTTTCCCATGCATGGCAAGCATACGAGCAGGAGTAATAGCATACTCTCCCCATTTATCTGATACTGCATCAATAGCTTTTGTAAGCCTTTCTTTTTTATTATCCTGTTCAAGCAAGGATTGTTGCGTATATAAATCATGATGCAACTGATAACAATACACAGCCAGGATACGAACAGGTTTCTGCGGTGCCAACTGGAGGAGTCTTTGCATACGAGTATAAAAATCCCCATCTGCAAATAAGGATGTATGTTGCCTCTCCTGTGTGTGCCAGGAATCTGTATAACTAAACAATGTAGAAATACCAATTCCCTGTGCCGTAAATCCGTCAGCTCGCAGCCGTCTGGCCATTTTGAGAGTCAACTGAGAAAGAATCTTCCATAACTCAGGATCCTGAGGAAAAAGTGGCGTCCCAAGTGCATGAGACTGTCCGAAGCTTTTTTGCTCACCTTCATGAGATCCAAAAGCTTTATACATGGTTCCATCTTCATACCCATGGAGCCGTTGATACCAATGGTATCCCATAATCGAGCGAAATCCATGTGCAAGTCGTGCTGGATCTGCTCTGAAAAATGCAATGGGAGTTGTAATACCGACTAACCGCAACCTGTCCGCATTACCATTTTTAATGCCACACAGCTGTTCCAAACGCATACGAGAAAATATAGGTTCAATGGTGTCTTTTGTAATCATATCCAACCCATCGGGTTTATGAAGCCCTGAGGCAACTTTTGCTAAATATCTGTTTGGGGCAATACCGATTGAAACAGTCATCCACTCACCTATTTCTGCACGTATCCGCTGCTTTATTTCCTGTCCAATCCGCTTCATTGCTGTTTGGGTGTCGTCCTCAACAGTATTCTGAGGATTCCTCGTGTGTTCCAGAGTTACATCCTGTGAAAATCGGCGCAGTGCTGGAGTGCCGGCCAAATCTAACACCATTTCATCTATAGATTCAACACTAAGGTGTGGCGTATATGATCCTAAAAGAGCTTTTAATTGACGATTCATAAACCTATACTTATCAGGATCTGGAGCAAGAACAATTACATACGGACAGCGACTCTGAGCTTCACGCACCCGCATGCCTGTCCCTATGCCGATTGCTTTTGCTTCCCGTGAAGCCGCTAATATACATCCATGTGGTTCCACATATGCGGCCACCACCGTAGGTTTCCCACGAAGTCGCGGATTTGCCTGCTGCTCTATAGTGGCAAAACAGGAGTTGATGTCGACATGCATGACTGTGGGCGGAGCGCTATTAAATTCCATAAAGCTTATTATTCCCCATCTATTTCCAATAACTTCCAACCTAGTGTCTCTGTATCGAATCGGAGTTTAAACTGAGATATACCGTCTGTAACGCTAAATATATGGATAAGGACTCTTCCTTCACGGATCGTGTGGTGTAACCCAATTTTTGTAATCATATAGCGCACTCCTCTCCAGTGAATAACCCATGGATAGGCTATATGTTTTACGTGATTGGACAACAAATCTACAGATATGGACTCATCTATGGCAGTACGCATATATTCATAAAATACCCGAACATATATATCTGTTTATGAGTATAAAATACCCGAACAAAAACACAATAGATTGAAAATAATACGAAATAGATCAATATTGCTGCATGAGCGTGCTACAATGTTTCATATGAAAAAGAAATCAGGATACTTACAGGTTATAGCCGGCCCCATGTACTGCGGAAAAACAGAAGAACTTATCCGTCAGGTTAAGCGTGCAAGCATTGGTAAAAAGAAAGTGCAGGTGTTTAAACATGCGATAGACACGAGGTACGGCAAAGATAAAAAAGTATATTCCCATGCAGGCTTGAGCTTTAAATCGCATCTGATTACAGAAGCCGCACAGATTTTGAAAAAACTACATAAAAACACACAAATTATCGCTATAGATGAAGCACAGTGGTTTGGGATTGATCTGATCCCGGTTGTCAGCGAACTGGTAGAGAAAGGACTGCGGGTTATGGTTGCAGGACTTGCTATGACCTACGATCGCCAACCATTTGCCCCGATGCCGACTCTTATGGCAATGGCAGATGATGTGACCAAGCTCTCAGCAGTGTGCCAGATTTGTGGTGATGATGCTGTATTTCATAAGCGCATTACAAAGGCGGATGTGAAAAACCCACTTGAAGCTGATCCGTCTTTGGTTGGAAGATCAGATGCCTACGAAGCCAGATGCCGTCGGTGCTTTAATAAATAGGTGCACTTACTCTCCTATCTTCATAAACAGCGTAAATTTTGATAAAATAGAACATGTTCTATTGCCCCCATCGTCTAGAGGCCTAGGACAACGGGTTTTCAGCCCGTGAATCAGGGGTTCGAATCCCCTTGGGGGTACAAATAATTTGATATAATCAATTTATATGGAAATATTATCAAACTTAGTGCCATTAATTTTTACTGTAATTATTTTTTTATTACTTTATTTTAGAGTATTACCCCAATGGAAAAAGGGTTGGAATGAAGAGAAAAAAGATCTCGCTAAAAAAATTGCTTCAGAATTAAAGAAAAAGAAAAAGTAGATAATATTTTTATTGGCATTTCATCAAAAACGTTCCGATTTCGTCCCAACAGGTGTACACGAAAGAAAGTCCGGTTTTTTTTGTATATCTAAAGTGAGAACCCTTTAGGGTTCGACCGTGTCCTTCCAAAGCTTAAGCGAAGGAGGAATACCCTTGGGGATACTCATGAAAAAGGCACCCTCGGGACGTTTTTTCGTGTTCCAAATCGATAAAATATATATAAATATATTAATACCAAATCTCTACCGTTTGTTGAGATATTGAATCGAAATATGATTCTCTGACACCGGATGGTAACCTACGCTCAGGAATTTCAAGGCGGATATCAATATCAGACCCGGGTGGGCCAAACTCTCCTTGAAGAAATCTATTAACAGCACTAGGCATATCGGTTTGCAATAATTGAGGCAAATAAGCAAAATCGCATATACTTAAATCATTCATACGGACAGTATTATTTAGAATATGCAGAATTTCTACCTGAAGACTTTGTGAAATATCAGGCTGAGTTTTTTTAAATGACTCAAATAATTTTTTTCTGCTAACCCACCAAGGACCATCAGATAACGAACGTCCACCAGCTAATCTAATATCACCCCGATAGTATTGTCGAATTTCAGGAATAACAATTCCATTGACATATGATGTTTCCAGAGAAGAAGCATGATATCGTGCTATTAATAAATCTGATTTTGGAAAACCTTCATCAAATCTCATAAACGAATTATTGTATACGTACAAATATAATAGAGACTATTTTAATCTCATCAATATATGCAATACCGAATAGAATAATATACCATAAGCAAATTTGAGTACACGTATCTTTATCCATTGAATAATCATTATCTGAATACTTTGTGGTTAATTGTTTTTATAAATAAAAATATATTAAAATCACCTCCAAATATATACACATATATAAGAAACCAAACTTATGTTAGTTTTTTAAATGTATGAGAAGTAATTCATATTATAGGGTGATATAATGTGCCCAGTATATGGCAAAAAAGCAAGTTGTAATCGCATGCCGTGGAAATGTGCTTCGCTCCCCCGTTGCGGGCGCACTCATCACGTTCAAGCTCGATGAATTGGGATTACTAAGCGAATATGACATTTTTACACGCGGGACACAGGGTGTTGCTCCGGATGATCCAATCCCTCCTAAATTTCATAATTTACGGTATTACTCATCAACCATACGGGGAACTTCCATGGAATGGCTGCTTACACAAGGCATAGACTTACGCACCCATATCGCAACTCCTATCGATAGATTTTGCGCAGACACAGCATCCTGTATATTTGCGGTAGACAAAAGAACACGGACATCACTTCACCTTCTTTATCCTGAATATGCATATAAAACACATATGCTAACGGAGATAGTCGGTGACACTGAGGGCATACCGGACCCACCGTATGCGAAAGGGAGAGATCAACAAATAGAGATATTAGAAAGACTCCAAAGGATTATCCATGAAGGATTTCCACAGTTTCTTACTATTACAGAAGCATCACACCTTCAGCATCTTGAACACCGTTTAGGAAGAAACAGGGAAGGACAAGGTATTTACAGATCTGAACAGTTGTAAACGTATATGTTTACTTTCTGATAGGCGATCTAGTCAAATATTGTGCGATCTGCTCAGCAGCTAACAAATTACCTTCATTTGTCCAATGTTCATCCAGCGTGTAATATAAATTTTCTGAAGCATGCTGTTGAAATACGGGTAATAAATCTATATACGGGATCTTCTCTTTCTGAAAATATTCTATAAAGTCTTTCTGAGGAGCTGTTACATCTTCAACGGTCAACATCCGTCCAATACTATACCGTTTACTATGCTCAGGATGAACCTGTAATTCAGACGGAATAAGTACAACAACGAATGTTTTATCGTGTAACATTGCCAATTCATACATGCCATGCAATAACTTTTTCATTGTGTTTTTTTGTGAATCATAGGTATGGCAGGTTGAACTATATACACAGGAAAGGTTCACCAACCCTTCACCGGAAAATTGTTTTGGAAATAGATCGACGATACCATCTGTTATAAGATCATACAAATATGATGTACGAAGAAACGGAATAGCCATTTTTATCGAATTGGTATCTCTTCGAACATTTCCTTGAAAATCAACATACGATCCCATCGATCCAATTGTATCCGGTAGACCCGATACATCTATCCCCTCCCAAACCGATTCACGAAGCGAATCTGCGATATCATTATGGATATACAACCCAACGATGATTACATCAGGATCTATCAATACGCCGTCATGCTTTAAAAACACATATTCGTATCCCTGTCCACTTGCACTTAAGCCTGCGTTGATAGTTTCTATGTCCCTGCCCTCTGCAGAATTTTGCATCACCGTTGCAGTCATCTGAGGTAGCGCATCATGGTCCGGAACACCCCAACCGGTTATAAATGAATCTCCTATAAACAATATTCTTTTTTTATTCGGAGGTTTTGGGATTTGAATTTCAGTATTTCGAAGTCCCAGGCTGTTGAGCCGTATCTCTACATCACTAAATGCGCCGATTGTTGATCGTAGTGTGCAGGAACTATTTTTCTTATATCGCAGCCAATAATAGGAACCGGGTTCATAACAGGAAAACGAATACGGAGCTTTTTTCAGATATTCAGGCGTAAACGGATGTAGGAAACGAAGTATACATTCAGATACCCCGAATGATACTGCCTGTGCAAGACACAGAATACATATTTTCAAAACAACGGCTTTCATAATATCAGTATGACATGATCTGAAAAGGTTTATAATAGGGATATGAAACACGCACTCATTCTTCACGCATGGTATGACAATCCAACAACACAGTGGTACCCATGGCTAAAACAACAATTGGAGCAAAAAGAATACACAGTAGATATACCAGAACTCCCCACAATGAATACAAATCTCCCTGATTTGGAAAAGCAATTGGAAGTTGCACTGCCTTTTGTTACGGCTCAATCTGTCGTTATTGGTCACAGTTTGGGGGCGCTCCTTGCAATGCGTCTTGCAGAAAAAACACAGTACGACACAATGATTCTTGTTGCAGGATGGGACTTTAATGAACTCACGACAGAACATCAGCTTTTCTGGAAAATACCCATACATCATGCCTCAATACAAGAGAATGTAAAACACATCTATGTGGTTTCATCCGATAATGATCCGTATATTACCGCCGTGACTGCACAAGACATGAATAAACGCTTGGGTGGAACCTTTGTATTGGTACCCGGCGCGGGACACTTTACCGCTACATATACCATCACAAAGATGCCACAGCTATTGGACATACTTTAGCAATATTCTACTTCATTTGACATGTGCAATATGATAGATTGCTTCAGTATGACTATACGTATATGTGGACTTGATGAAGCAGGCAGAGGAGCATTGGCAGGACCACTTGTGGCAGCGGCAGTAATTCTTCACGTCCCTGCAACAGAAATCTCAAAGGCTTGTGGTGTACCCCTTCGTGACAGCAAAACTCTCAGTAGACCACAGCGTGAACGCTTTTTCGATACGCTTATGGCATCACACGCAACGGTAAACGTCCTTTATATACAGGCGAGAGAAATAAACACCAATGGCATTGGGTGGGCAAATAAAGAAATTTTCAGACGGCTTATCCTAACCATTGATGCCAACGAGTATATTATCGATGGTAATTTAAAGATCGGTCCCCTGCCTGAAATTGCTGGCACTATCCGGAGTGTTATAGATGCTGATGCTTCAATAGAGGCAGTAATATGCGCGGGTATTGCAGCAAAAGTTACAAGAGACAGATATATGGATCAATTAAGCAAAACATATCCTGCGTATGGTTGGGACCATAATGCAGGATATGGAACAGCCGAACATGTGAGAAGCATACGAACACATAACATATCACCTGAACATAGAACCCAGTATGTTACAACTGCCTTACGACCCAAACCCTAACTACAGTTTATAAGGAATAGAGTTTTGTTAGATTACCGTTAAATTGAAGTTGTAAAAACGGATATATATGACCTCCCAGTTTTTTTTCATCTATACCATAAATTACAAAAGTCAGTTCATTCTCTTTCAAAAACGTTAGCGCTTCTTTATCTGTCATTGATCCGGAATAAAAATCAAAAATATTATTCATACGTTCTTGTGCATCGGGCGTCTGAAACAGATGTCCCAGATACACAGTTTTATTCGTTTTAGCCGGAACAAAATTTCCTAATCTGTACGCCGAAAGTACACCATCACGTTTTCTGGTTTCTAGAAATTTAAACATTTCGTCAGTTTCTATACGGGTGTATTGCCAAGGATCTCTCTGCGCTGCTTTTTGAATTCTATCAAAGAACACATATATAGAAGTTAATGGCATGATGATGCAAAGCACACAAATAATCCAAATCTTTACCTTATGTGACTGATATTGCTGCACCCAAAGAAGTGTAGATATAACCAGAGGGAAAAAAAGACCGCGCAGATAAAACCTTGAATATCCGATTGGCAAATATGAACAAAAAACGCTTGCTATTACCCACCAAACTAAAAAATTCCATGATGAATGTTGAATCGGCAGGTTTTTTTTGGCATATGCGATAAGAAAAATGAGTATAAATACTCCATATCCGGATACAAAAGATAAAAGACTCAATTTATCTATTGTTTCACCTGTAACCAAAGAGAAGCCACTCTGTTTAATGCTGATATAAGAAAAAACAGCAATAATTGCAGCTATAATCATGTTCATAATAAAAGGAACTGATATTGCGTATTTTTGGGAACGTACAGACATATAGCCGACATACGCCCCGACTATCAATCCATAACTGAGCATATAATACGGGTAAAAAAACATAAGGATAACGAGTGATAGTGTAGACATGTACGCATATAAGGGTTTTTTCCTTGATATGTAAAGAAAGTACATAAGCATAGTAACAACCAAGGCCAACGTTCCGATCCCATCATGTGGCTTTTGTAACGCACTGGTAAATGTAATATTGCTATAAAAAAGATCTGCAGAGGGAATTGCATCTCCAAATAATTTCACACATAGCCACCCAAACCCACCACCTCTAAGAACCAAAAAAACTGATACAAGACTTAAGTAGAAATCATGAAGTATAGCATTGGATATGATAAAGATAACAATACAGGAAAGTATAATGGTCAAACCCGCCAGAGAATGATATATGATGTACGGATCCACCGATTTGAAAAGATTTCCCGAAATAGTATATAAGGAATAAATAAATGCCTCTCTATCATCCTGAGTCGTATATTGATTTTTTAGCGTTATGTTACCGTGTTGCCCATATCGTATTGCAGCTACATATACGTTAATATCCCATGGATCATACGCAGATGTTTGACCCGCATAGACATATCCTTCCGGTGTATTGCTATATGCATAATACACAGGGAAAAACCTAGAAAATAGGATCATTAAAACAACACATATAAATAATACACCTTTCTTAATCATATCTATGTATATACCGTGAGTTTTTTATTTATAATAATAGTATAATCAACAGCACGCAGATGCTACAATTTTTTTATTATTTTATTTAAAAATGAATACATCTATCGAAACAATCTATCATAATACAAAGCCTGTAGCTATGATAATCCCTGCAGGCATACATACCGATGGAATTACATATGTTACAGATCCACTCAATCCACTGCAGATAGGATTACATAATAGACCGAAGGGTATGAAGCTTGCTCCACATGTTCATACTGTACCATCACCCGTCACTCTAACAGAATTTCAGGAAGTACTCTTTATCATTTCCGGATCCATTGAATTAACTCTCTACACAAAAACTGGTGATTGCATTGCAAAAAGAATATTAAAAAATGGTGATAGCGCGTTACTTATGCGGGAGGGTCACATGGTGGAATATATGGAAGATACACATATGTATGAAGTAAAACAAGGACCATATCCAGGATCAGAAAATGCAAAGATATACATCAAAACGGTATGATTCCTGTAAACGAACCACTTATTGCACCGCATGCTCTAACCTATATATCTGATTGTATCAAAACCGGATGGATATCTTCGTCCGGGCCCTATCTTGAAAAGTTCGAACATGCATTTGCAACATATATAGGGAGTCGATTTGCTACCACAACCACAAACGGAACCACCGCACTGCATCTCGCACTAGCAGCATTGGGCATTACTGACAAAGATGAAGTCATTGTTCCCGACCTGACAATTATATCCTGTGCCCTCGCACCCATATATCTTGGAGCTATACCCGTGTTTGCAGACGTAAACCCACGGACCGGGACGATTGATCCAAGCAAACTTGAATCTCTCATCACAAAAAAAACAAAAGCAATCATGGTTGTACATCTATATGGGCATCCTGCAGATATGGATCCCATTATGTCCATTGCAAAAAAGCATCATCTCTTTGTCATAGAAGATGCAGCAGAAGCACATGGGGCAATATACAAAGGTAAAAAAGTCGGTAGTATCGGAGATATAGGTGTGTTTAGTTTTTATGGAAATAAAATTATTACAACAGGTGAAGGCGGAATGGTGATTTCAAATAATGAAGCAATTATAGAAAAAGCACGCCTATTAAAAGATTTGGCACACAGCCCTACACGAAGATTTTTCCATGAAGAAATTGGATTTAATTTTCGTATGACGAATATGCAGGCAGCACTTGGACTTGCGCAACTGGAAGAAATTGATACATATATCAGGAAAAAAATACAAATGGCCATCCGTTATACAGAGCTTCTCAGCGATATACCATATCTTGAACTGCCAATACAGGAAATATGGGCGACCAGCGTCTATTGGATGTATGCGGTTCGAGTAACACAATCTTCCCCACTCTCTCGTGATGAACTTCGCAACGCACTGTTACAAAAAGGGGTTGATACGCGGGCTTTTTTTATACCACTCCATAAACAACCAGTGTGTAGGAATTATATACATACCATCGATACTGAATATCTTGTAAGTAACGATCTGTCAAACAGAGGATTTTACCTCCCATCCGGACTTGCAATAACAGAAGAACAAATTAAGACTGTGTCGCATGCTCTTAAACAGGTATTGTCATGAATACGATAAGTATTATTCTGCCGACATATAATGAATCAGAAAATATTGGACTATTACTTACAGATTTATTCAGGTATGTTCCCAATATAAAAGAAATACTTGTGATGGATGATGATTCACCCGATCACACCGGATTTATGGTAAAAACATGGATGTCTACGCATAAGAAAGAACATCGTGTTAAGCTTTTTATCCGAAAAAATCAACATGGTCTGACTCGGAGTATTTCAGAGGGTATATCAAAAGCTTCAGGTGACATTATCGTTTGGATGGATGCGGATTTTTCGCATCCACCATCTATTATCCCACAACTCACAAATGCAATTTTACATGGAAATGATGTAGCCGTAGCATCCCGATACGTATCAGGAGGGGGTGCAAAACCATATTCAAATAGACATGAGTCGTATCTTTCCAATACCATAAGTATCTGTGCAAATTATGTAATGCGAAAACTTTTTCGAATTCCATTTCATGATTTCACCAGCGGATTTGTCGCTGTTCGAAAAAAAGCTATTGCTAGCATACAGCTACACGGAGAGTATGGTGAATATTTTATCGATTTTATCGTTCAGGTCTACCACAAAAATCTACATATTACCGAAATACCCTATACACCTGCAGTACGTTTATATGGAACAACGAAAACCGCCCCAACTATACGCCTTCTTATAACACGTCTGAAACAATACGGGAAAACAGTCTGTAGACTATTAGTCCAACAAATGCGCTAACCATCGTCATTCAATAATGCTTCTTTAACGCTTCTTCCATCGCGTTTAAAAATTATATTTATTGCTCTACCAAGGTGCTTAGCAATAAAATTTGAATTTATAGCAGTTGCCGCTTCAGTTTGGGGAATAACCTGATCATGAGCGTATAGTGCTGCTTCGTCGTTTGCCTGTGCAACTATCTGTCGTTGTTCATATTCAGACAACTGAGCCAGATCACCGTTTAAGGCTGCCCTATTTACAAAAAATGCATTTCCTTTTTTTGCCTCTTCACGTATTTTTGAAACAGACTCATGAGGCCTTGGACGACCATATTCTCTTGGCATATTCAAAAAACTATGCCAATGGTATACCACGTTGTTATATAAATTACAATTCTATGTCCTTAATTTAGGCTATGCCTAAATCCGTTGGGGTAAATGCGAGAGGCAATATACTTTTCAGTGATGTTACTGTATGCACGATGCCACTAAGATTACAGAGAATGATGAGTGCATTATCTGCATGTTCAGCTATGATTTGCCGGCATCTGCCGCATGGAGCACTTGTGCCTGCATGTGAAACGGCAAGAGCTTTTATAAACCGTCTTCCTGATGCGCTAACCTCTCCCTCAACAATCGCCCGGGTGATCGCGGATTCTTCTGCATGATCTGTCTCAGAGTAACTTGCACGTTCAGCGTTGGTACCAACATATATTTTTTTTGAAATTGAAAGAACTGCTGCTCCCACATGATATTTCGAATAGGGGGCATACGAATGTACAGCTATATCATGTGCCTTTTTTGCTAAATCCTCAAGTTGATTATGTCCGATTTCAAGAATCTGACGCTCTATCCATTTTGCCTCACTCATGAAGTCTTCAACAGATGGAATCCAGATATTAAATTGCATATACGCTCATAATACATTTTTTAATATAAAATTTCGACGAGTATAATGGATGCATATGATATGGTATACTATAGGTTATGAATATTGCTGCGGTGAAAAGAATAATGAAGAGAATGGAAGAACATGCTGGACCGGAAGGCATGGCACTCGCACGTGCTCTTATCAGGGGGTACGCAGGAATCGGGAGAGGTGTAAAAGGCGCTGAATGTATTTCATATTTAGCAGACCAGGTCATGGAAGGAAATATAAAAATTGAAAACGGCTCTTGGGTATACACGGATGCACAAGGACAAAGACAAGTTGGAGGGTTGCTTGGTGATACAGTCTTAAATGGAATTTCGCAACTTGCAGTTGAATTTCACAATAATGCAGGAAATGCTGAGCTCGACAGATACGATATTCTGGAACGCTTAACTCAGGCACCTCAGAAGGTACTAACTGAATTGGAATCAAGACACCACCAATACCAGGAACACGGTGTTTCGTACACATCAAGAGCGTAAACTTATTTTTTAGTGTTTGAGGTGTCGTTCTGAATATTCTCAATATGAATCGAAAATTACATGAGAGAGATCCTTATCCAATTTTATAATCTCCCTTAAACCACTCGTAATAGACCACAGGGATAAAAAGCAACATAATAGTGCTGGCAATAAGAAGCCCCGAAATAATCGCCCCACCTAATCCTTGCCATAATGCGCTTGCAAGCGTTACGGGCAACAGTCCAAACACAGTGCACAATTTAGTTAAAATAATAGGTTCCATGCGACTGGTCCCTGCGTCCGCAATAGCCTCAATAAATGGCATACCTTCTTTTAAGTTCATATTGATCTTATCAACAATAAACATAGAATTTGTGACCACAATACCAAAGAGTGACAAGACGCCGATAAGCGCAGGGAATGAAAGTGGTGTCCCTGTCAGTGCAAAAACAAAAAATACACTTGATACAGCCAGAGGAATGACCAGCAACACAAGAACAGCTTGCCTGTATGACTGAAACTGAATTACCATTGTGACGAGAATTAAGATAAATGCCAGGACCATAGCCTGCATAATAGATTGTACTGATTTTCTATTTTCATCATTTACCCCACCTGTTTTCCACCCATACCCACTCTCCATGTTCATATCAGTTGCAAATTTTTCAAGATCAGCATTTTTTTGTGTAGTATTAAATCCGCTACGGACAGATGCAGACACCGTTATGGTTCGTTTTCCACCTTCTCTTGTGATGGCCGTTGGATTAGGCGCTGTTGATACGGTTCCCAGTCCCAATAATGGAACACTACCCTGCGAAGTCGGAATCATAATAGTACCCAATGCTTCGGGAGTCTGCATACCGCCGATATAAGAAAATACGATATCTTTTTTTTCACGACTGCTGGTATCAAATTTTGCATCAGAAAGTGTTAATCCGGTAGCGAAGGATCGAAGCCATAGACCAATTGAATCCGGAGTTACGCCATATTGAGACATTTTTTGCTGATCGGGTGTAAATACGAGTTTACTCGTCCCTGTTTTTACGCTTTTTTTCACATCCCCTACTCCTGATTGTTTTGAAAGGAAATCAACAAGACGATCAGCATATACGTTAAGCTGTGTAAGATCATCACCCCGTAGTTGCATTTGTAAATCACTTCCTGCCGGTGGACCTCCGGAGACTTCAACGACAGCTACCTTTCCTTTTTTGTATGATGCAAATGTTTTACGGAGTTCTTCTGCGATTTGTACTGACGTTTTGTGGCGATCTTCTTTTTCTTTAAGATGGACGGTAAATCCGGCGATAGAATCGCTCGATGTGGAACCTCTCGAACCTTGCCCTACACCAACCGCTAATGTAACGAAATCAGATTCTTCAATATGGCGTAATTGTTCAAGCAATTGCAGTGATTCTGTTGTTGTCGTTTGCACATTTGTACCCAGCGGATACTCGGCATTCACATATATGGTTGTATTATCATCTTTTGGAAAGAATTCGTTTTTGACAAAACCCATCGGCAGCAATGCAAATGCCCATACCGCATAAAAGATTATGGCAAAAACGACAAATCGTCTTGATTTTTTAGATCTGAGAATCTTACTGATAAGCCAATGATATTTTCGTGCGATAATTTCAATATCCAATATGCCGTGATCAATGAGTCGTGATATCTTTGGCAAATACAATGTAATTATTTTATTCCGTTTAATACGGGCATTTATTCCTGCTAAAACTGATGCATATGTTTTCTTAACAATAAACAAGGCACATATATATACAACTGCGATAAGCGGAAAAAGAGGGTTCGATTTAAACAAAGATAATATAACAAGACTTAACACTATAACTCCGAGAATCCGAGCAAATACAGCAATCCTTTCAGGAATTTCAGGCTTCAGAAGCACGATCATAAACGGTAATGTTATAAGCACAGCAATTGCCGTTGATGAAATCATGGTTACGGTAACAACAACAGGTATAGGCTTAATAAATTCACCGATGATACCACTGGCTAACAGAAGCGGGACAAACGACCATATGGTAGTTATTGTTGTAGACCAGATAGGAATAATAGTATCTCTCCATACGATACGACCGGTCTGAAGAGGTGTAAACTTTTTTGTTTTATAGTAGGCTGTCATTGCCGAGACAACTACTATAGTGTCGTCTACCAATAACCCTAATGCCAATAAGAACGCGAACATAGATAAAAAATTAATAGACATACCAATAGCACGCATAAAGACGAATGCAGCCAGAAATGTCAGCGGTACGGTAATTGATGCAATCACTGCCTGGCGAAGTCCAAGGAATACAAACAAACACGCAAACACCAAAAGAATTGTTGATCGAAATTCTCCCAAAAGATCAAAAAACTGCTTGTCAATTTTTTCTGCTGCATTTGTAATTGTTGTAACGCTATATCCGTTTCCATACTGTGCAAGCGTATTATCAACTGTCTGTTTAACAGCTTTGGCCGCTTCGTCTATATTGGAACTACTGGATTTATGGATACCAAATGTGACTACTCGGCGAGGTTCTATATCTTTACTCGCTTCGAAAGCAGGACGTTGACCATGCGCGGATTGTTCACTAATGAAAGCAATATCTCCAAGTGAAATTGTAGACTGTCCGATTTTTATTGTTAGACTGCGTATATCTCGTATTGATGTAATCTGCGGATCAATGGTTAAAGAGAATGTGTTACCGGATGTTTCGACTATGCCTGCAGGATACGAGACAATAGCTGCTTTAACCTGAGCTGCTAACGCCAGCGGGTTTAATCCGTATTGTCTGATAGCTTCCGGTCGTATATCTACAGAGATTTCCTGTTTTTCAAATCCACTGATGTCAACACGGTCAACTTTTGGTGTGTTTTCTATATTTTTCTTTAACAAATCGGCCATGCGCATAAGGCTCGGGACGTCAGGCGCAGACAGTGCAAATGTCCAGATAGGTTCATCTTCAAAGTCAAGCGCTTTTACCGTAGGTGTAAGTGCATCTTTTGGTAAGCCGGATGTGCCATCTACAGCTGACTGGACATCTGCCTTAGCTTTGTCCTGGGGGACACTTGAAAGAAACTGAATTGTTATGGCAGATACGTTATCAAGTGATGTTGACGAGAGTGTGTCGATTCCTGCTATATTTTGCAGACTTTTCTCAAGAGGAATCGTAACCAATGATTCAACATCCGCCGGAGAGGCTCCGGGAAGGGCAGTAACTACTGTTACTATAGATATTTTTATTTCAGGATTGAGCCTTCTTGGAATGGACATATAACTGACCAATCCTAAAAATAAAATAGCTATAACACTAAGGATGACGATACGCATGTTGGAAATATAGTTCCATATGGTATCCCCCATAAGTTTTGGATCAAACGATATCCTCTCAAAATATGATCCATGTGATGATTGCTTTGTTGCTGTTTTCATACATTAATCAAAAGACACAATGTCATTGCTCACGACACTCCTGCTTGTAATAATATGAGATTCCTTAGCAAGTCCTGAGAGTACTTCAACATACTGGCCAAATACAGTACCAAGCTTTACAGGTATACTTTGCGCTATATATGAGCCCTGCCCTGATGGTGTAGCAATATACACATAACTTTCTTTACTTGTTTGATAGAGTGCATCTATAGGCACAAAAGGAACAGCACTCGTAGATGTTTTTGCCCCTAACGCCACCTGCACCGATACAGTTTTTCCGTTTGATAGCAACTGCTCTTTTTCAGCAGGGATACTAAATACAACACTATAGAGTGAGCCGTCTGTCGGTTGTGTAGATATATAGCGTGGCAGTACATCAAACGTATCGGATCCAACAACGATAGTACTTGGTTCAAGTCTCGATATATTTTTGGCAGTTGTTTCCGGAACTAATAACACCACGGATGACGATTTTTTGACGCCTGTAATAGTCGCAATCACCGTGCCTGCGCTTACGTTCATACCCGGAGTTACATACAAGCGCTCAACAACTCCTGCAAAAGGTGCAGCCGGAAACATAAGACTTTCAGAAATTTGTGCGACATGCAGGTTTAATGTTGCCAGTTCACGATTCAGATCAAGTGATTTTTCCTGAATGGCAAGTTGCGCGATAGTAAGGTCATGCTGAGTGTTTGAAAGCGTTGTCGGCGCATTATCAGAACCAACCTGATATTCCGCGTTTGCTATTGCGACACGCAGCGAATTTATAGCTGATTGTGCGCCGGATTGTCCCTGCTTAGCCTGCAAAATAAGGCTATTGTTAGCACCGGCAACGTTTGTCGATTCTAAATATTGTATTTGCGAAACCAACGAATCAACTATCTGTTGGTTAAGATTTAGCAAATTTTTTGTGTCGGCAATTGAATTGTTTGTTATATTTCGCGTATCACCGGATTGTTTTTGAATTGTGTCGGCAATATCTCTTTGCTTGGTAAGTATATCTTTCTGTGTATCATATGTACTTGTGACAAATTCATAATTTTTCTGTGCAATTTGCCGCGTAATACTCGGAGCTGTACCTCCCTGATAGTTTGTTGAAAGCCACATAAGGGCGGTTCCTCTGTTAACAGCCGAGCCTTCAGTCACATATACCTGCTGCACAATCCCACCCATTTGAGCGATGATTTTTACTACGCCGGATGTCTCCACCTGCGCCGTCATCGTAACGCGTGGTGCTGTGCCGACATTATAAATAGACACTGGTTTAACAAGCGCAGCCTTAACAGCTTGGGTACCTTTCGGTTTGGAAATGAACGAACCAACGACGATAATTAAAAATAAAAGCCCAAGAACACCAAAAAATGAATAGGCCGGATAAGTAATAATGGTTCTTGTTGCTTTTTTATATGCCGTTCTGAGTATTGCATATGCGTGTATATAGGATTTTCTTGCTATATGTATCATGTTAGTTTTCCAATCTGATCCTACCCACTAATGTTTCAATCATTTGAGCTTCCTCTTTACTAAGCCCAATAGTATGTCCGTGGGATCCTCCGGACATAGATTGTTTTATACACTGTAATTGTCTTTTGCCTGCATCCGTTATTTGAATCATATGTGACCGTTTATCTTCTGCATCACGTCGCACCACATATCCCTGCCTTTCTAATTCCACCACTTTACTGGTTGCAGCGGATACTTTAATGCTTAAAAGCGAAGCCAAATCAGATACACAGCATGGCTTCATACTCACAAGACGTAGAATGATGCTCTGACTCATAACATCATTATTATGTTTTTTGACTAGAGCCTGTAACTTTTTCCCAAACAAATATAATGTCACAAGCACTGAGAACTCATAGTCTTGCATAAGAGGCTATATACTACGATAATCGTACTATTTTGTCAAGAAGAGTTGACCGTCTTATCGAAGCATTTCAAGTGCAGATGATTGATTTGAAACAAATCCGGAGACACTTTGATATGCTACATACGCTTGTATTGAGATCATAATGACTGAAACAAAGGTAAGTGCAATACAGATAAGTCCAACCCGTTTAGCGATTTCGGATGGTTCACGGAAATACTTTATGCCCCAAAATATACCCATTGGTGGCAACAATAAACTTCCTATATAGTATAGTACTTGTGTAGCAGCAATCGTTGACAGGCCGGGATCATGCAAATTACGACCACAATTGAAGCAAAAGAAGTCTGTAGAGCGTACTAACGCGTGGCATTTTGGACATGTGGGTTCCATACTAACAGTATATACTATTCATATGAACTGGTTTATCTCTGCACTATTGTCAGCACTATTTGCGGCGGCAACGGCAATCCTCGCTAAAATCGGCATCAAGGATATTAACTCGAATCTGGCAACAGCAATCCGAACAGTTGTGATACTCCTCTTTGCGTGGGGAATCGTATTCGGTCAGGGTCTTCAGAATGGGCTTCAAAAAATATCCGGATATTCTCTACTTTTTTTACTCCTTTCAGGTATTACAACAGGACTTTCCTGGCTCTTTTATTTTCGAGCGTTACAGATTGGTGACGCAATTCGGGTCGCTCCGATTGACAAGCTCAGTCTTGTATTTACATTGATATTTGCAGCAATATTCTTGAAAGAGAAAATGACGCTCAGCATAGGCATCGGTGCAGTTCTTATCACAGTAGGGGCTATACTCATAGGTCTTTCGAAGTAGGTTGTTTCAGTCGTGTAAAAGAATTTGTAACGGCAGATTTCACAGTATCCATAAGGTCATAACGCAAGAGAAGATCTACAATCATAGGCCCTATATACAATAAGTCCTGCGTCAATAACACAGGACTTATATCTACGCCTCGCTTTATATACGCAATAACTGGTCCTATAAGCGTAGGGACCAACCATGCCATGCGGACAAAGTATGCACTTTTCTCAAGATTAAATCCCAATATTGAATGAAGTATATTTGATTCTACAGTCAGATACGGTTTATTATGTAGCTTATTATCAATATCCTGACGAGTTTTTGCGATAGCAAGAGCTCCTGTGACGGCCATTAATGACCATATTCCAGTAGCTGTAGATATCCAATCAGGTAATCCCTTAGCCAATGCTGCAACAGCAACTAATCCTATAAGCGGTTTTGTAGCCAACTCCCCAACCGTCAACCTGGCAACAAATGATTCTAAAATATTTTTTGCAGTATCCGGATCTTCATGTAATATCGTTGTCATTGACGTAATCATTGAGGCGGATTCCTGAGTATGCTTCAGTTGTCCAAAATCCTTCCACATACCAATAGTATCTTTTGCATGATATATGGGTGTTAATAATCCTTGCCGCGAGGCTTTTTCTGGTGAGGATTTAGCTTCTAATATGCTCTGAAGAGTCTCTGCCAAGGAAATTATTCGAGGGGTATCTTCATGGTATTTCTCTGCAATTGCATCTTCCTGTGTCACTATGAACTCAGAAAAAGACATAGGGTGCTCATCTGTTTGACCAATAGCGTTATAGAGGACAAGACATTCCAATGCCCCATCAAGCATGCCGTGATCTAGATCATCATATGTGATGCGGCGAACCTCCCTGACAAAATTCCGTTTAGATTCCAAATTATAGGCATGTTCTCTCTCCATGACCTATATTATAGGGTATATTTATGACTTGCGCACCCTTTGAGATTCAACTGGTTGGATTAAAGGATCTATACCTAGCTACCTCATCTTTGTTACCCATCGCAATCGGTACACGCTGATCATGTTTTACGGGTATGAGATCTAATGGATCATTCATGCCACTTGTTGCATCCCCGCCTGCTGTTTTCATAAGAAATGATAATGGAGCAACTTCATAGAGAAGTCTCAACTTGCCGTTCGTATGCTTTTGATCAGCCGGATAGATAAAAATGCCGCCTTTTAGCAGGGTGCGATGGATATCTCCTACCATAGAACCTACATAGCGGGTGGAATATCCACCGTCTTTTTTGATAGCCGTTATATAATTCTTTTCTGCATCATGGTATAACTCCCAATTACCCTCGTTAATGGCGTAATATTTTTTCTCTCCGACTTTCACATTTTCATATGAGAGAACAAATGTTTGTTTATCCGGATCAAAAGTGAATCCATTTACAGAACCACCCGCAGCATAGAAAAACATCATGCTTGCACTATAGAGAACGTACCCTGAGGCAACCAGTGTCGATCCTTTTTGTAATATAGAATCCGCCTTAGGGTACAATCCAAAAATCGTGCCAATAGGCAAATTTGTGTCAATATTACTGGAACCATCAACAGGGTCATGGGTCAGTGTATATACACCGGTTCCATTTCCTGACATCTTTGGGTCAGCCAATTCTTCCGAACCGACAGCATGAATTGCAGGACATGCCAAAAGAGCATCGGTTAATTTTTTGTTTGCGTATTCATCCAATTTTTGCACATTTTCGCCATATGCGTTTACACTTCCTGAATCACCCTCTTCATGCAAAAGACCATTACGCTGAACCATATGATTGATATCTTTTGCAAAATTCTCAAGGACATCGATAACCTGAAAAAACGGCTCTCCTAACTCAGTATTATGTGCCTTTACAAAGTCTTTAAGGGTGATGTTATCCATATTATTTTTCTCCTTTATAAATGGCATACGCATCATCTACTGATACGAGATCATAGGTAAGTGCGGAAACCGCATTTGCGAACCTAACAGCCTCATCAAGTGGTTTTTGGTGAATATTTCGCCCGGTTGCGTTGCCGCTTGTTCCTGCTGTGTGAAGCTGATCATGCAGGGTCTGCAAAAACGCTTTTACCTCTACACTCCCTCCGCCTGCACAGATAAGCTTCGTACGACCTGCAGCTACAACAGCCTCTTTCAGGGCAACAGCACGATCACCTTCTGCCGGTTTTGGATAATTTACTTTAGTAAAATCAGCTCCCAAACACCCTGCGACTCCTGCTGCTCCCGCCACTAAATGCGGATCTTTTTCATCAGCGAGTGCTTTACCTCGTGGGTACATCCAAAGAACCGACATAAGACCAAACTGATGCGCCTTAAATACGGCCTGTGCAGCCTCATGAAGCATCTCGCCTTCATATTCACTGCCGGAATATACAGTATAGCCGACACCTACAATATTCAGTTTGCTTGATTCTTTAAAACGGATGACATCGTCCACCGTATACCAACTGTGACTTCGAGGATCCTGCTGATCCTTTTTAACCAAATTGGTTTTGGAGTTAAGTTTCACCAGGTACGGAATACTTTTATAATCATTTCCATATCTGGCTATAAGTCCCATTTGGGTTGCAAATACACCGATACGGGCCTTAGAAGCTATGCGAAACAGATGTTCTCCATCTGCATCATCTGAGGCAATGCCTTCTCCATAAAAATCTTTGTTCAGATGTTCTACTTTCTGGTCACCTGCAAAAAGCATGAGTCTGCCAGTACCATGCGTTGCCTGTTCCATGCGAGCATCAAAATCTCCTCGGCGTTCTTCAGGAACATCGAGTGGGGTAGTAAATTTATCGCTCATATGCATCTCCTTTGCAGTAAACGGTTAATACAAAAAAATCCACCTATAAATCCAGCATACACCATTTTACAAGTGTCAACAATGTAGTATTTCTACAACTATTCCTTTGAGGTTTTGGAAGCTAGCAATTCTTCAAGATGAGCGAGGGTTTTATCAAGGCGTTGTATTTCTTTTTTCTCATCTTCGAATAAATGCCGTGCAATCGTCGTAAACAAATAGAATACTAATCCAACACCAAAAAGCACATAAAAAATGGTAAATATTTTGGAACTATCCTGCACCGGATGCATATCTCCATATCCGATAGTGGTAAGGGTGATAATGCTAAAATACATGGAGTCTAAATACGACCATTGCTCCAAATGTGAATATACAAGTGATCCAATCAATACGATAAGCAGGAATATTCCCATAGCTCTAATAACATCAGCGTCTATTGTTTTCGCTTTCTGAGCTATCCTAAATAAAGATTTCATATGAACTATTGTATAAGATGAATACATCAATTGAAAGAAGATATTGCATGTCGTGACGGATATTCGTACACTGATACTATATGAAATTTAATATTAAATTGCTGTATCTATACTTGTTCTCATTTATAGGATTATTAGTTGTTGTCATTGGAAGTATCAGACTTGTCGACCTGGGTCTAAAGGTATATGTATTTAACGGCGCAGATGAGTACACCATTACATATCCGGTAGTAGAACCACCAAAAGTTGCAACAGATGAGGCTCGTATGCAACTGGAAGCGGCAAAAAATCAGAAAATCGAGACAATACGCAACAGACAAAGAGAATTTTCCGGGGCAATAGCAATGATTTTTGTTGGATTACCTCTGTACCTATATCATTGGAAAAAAATTCAGTCCCAAAAAAACGCCTAAGCGCCTGCATTTGTGATAAAAACCATAAGCTGGTTTGCCCTTGTTTTCCAATCGATAGCATCCGCGTAACGTTTTGCTCCCTGTGATAAGGATTTATGTAAAGTTGCATCTGTTCCCAATGCAATAATTGCCTGCGCAAATGCATGTGTATTACCTTTTGGTATATGTATAACACCCTGATCGTATGGCATGGATGGTAAATCGTATAGGATACCGGGAATATGACAGGCCAGCGCTTCATCCAATGCTATATTGCCCGTATCATACAGTGATGCAGAGATAAACATTCGACTAGATTTGAGCACCAATGCTTTTTGAATACCATCCAAAACGCCCAAAAATGATACGGCATGAGAAATACCCAATGTTGCGCACTTTGAACGGAGCGACTGTTCCAAGGGCCCTCCACCTATGATCGCAAGGTTCCAATATGGTTTTGACGCAAGCACTTCTGCCCAGATTTCAAGCAACGTGTCTATACATTTTTGAGGTTTAAATCGACCAATAAACACTGCGGTATATTGAACCGTTTGAGAAGGAACGGACGTAAAAAATGCTGTATCGACACCACCTCCCACTGCATGCACATGTGAAGGCGAAAATCCAGTAAGCCGTATGAGCTCATGAGCATCGTAGGTGGATGAGGTTAACACATATCCGTTTAACCACGAAATACTTTTCACTGCTATGGCTTCATGAACCCAGAAAAAGAATCCTTTCACCTTTCCGCCACTATATTCCGTGCCAAAAAATCTTTTTGTATATACGTACATTGAAGTCAGAAATACGCTACGGGGATGAAGCATTTTTAATATGGCAGCCGGCACGCTATCCGGAAGAAAAAACGATGAGGCAAAATAGACGTCATATGTGGTTCTTAATAAGAAAAACACAGCAAAAAATGAACACACCGTCTTCAAAAATATAGAAATATCATAACCAAGAAAATCAAATGAAGAAAAAGGGAGGACATTGATACTGTCTTTTGGAAATCCGTGAGAAACACAATACTGTGCACCCGACTGTGTAGTCAGGACCGTCACTTCGTGCCCCGCAGACCTCCATCCTTTTGCGGATTCAATAGCTATTGTATCACCGCCTGTTGGTGTGTTTGTATAATACGCTAGATTTATTATGACAATCTTCATGGTGTAAACACATCATGATCTGTACGGAATTCATCACCCATCAGATAACTGTTTCCGCCGACACAGTGTATAGAAGAATCTATGGCTGTTGCAGTCAATGCATATCTGGCGACAGGCAAATCACGGTTACGAGACCACATATCATTTTTTGTATTGTACGAATGGATTTCTCCTGAAACAGCCCACCCCTGTTCTCCACCAATAACATACAGTGTGTGTGCTATCGCCGCAGCGGCAAGCCCACTGACTTCATATGGGAGAGGTGCTCTCGTTTCCCACGCATCAGTATCAGGGTCATACACTTCATGTGTTGTCAGATTATCGAACCGTGTTCCAGCATACCCGCCTACGATATGAATTTTCCCATCTACAACTGCACCAGCTATATGTTCGCGTGCAGTTGGCATGGATTTTTTTACTTCCCACTTCCCTGTTTGTGTGTCATATACTTCAACTGTGTTTACAGGTTTTTTATTTATGCCACCGCCTATGGCGTAAATCTTTGTACCTATAGAAACGGCTACATGCGCTCCGCGCGCTGTCGGCATAGAAGGCTCTCGAGTCCAGATATTTGTTTTTGGATCATATGAAAACATGTCGTTTCGCGGCATAATGCGAACCCCGTTTCCTCCAATAACGTATATTTTCCCATTTGCAGCAACAGCAGCGGTATGATGCACATATACCGGATATGGTGCTACGGTTCTCCATGAATCAGTTTTTGGAGTATAGACCTCTACCAGCCGTGTCGGAAACCATACGGACGGGAGCCAGACGCCGCCTATCACATACAATTCACCGTTTAGAGTTGCACTGGCAAATTCATACCGAAATGACGGAAGCGGTGCGGCTGTTTTCCATGATCCGGATTGCGGAGCAATAGCTGCTTGCGAGCCACGAAGTGTACGATTAGGCATTTCTTTCCGTTCAATGAACCACAACAGTATGGCAAAGGGAATCAGGAGCGATCTGTGCAGTGGTGTCAACATATGGGAAGCTTAGAGCTATCTATCCGAATAGTGTCTGGTGTAAATGCGAGGCATTGTCCTGCAAGCGCATTACCAAACGCAATTGCCTTTTGAGCATCTTCTGATTTAGCATATGCGTATAAGTATCCTGCGCTAAATATATCTCCCGCCCCAATTGAGCTAACAATATCAGATTCAGATATCGGATTGGTTGTTACTTCCATACGATCAGATCCCATAAACAACGTTGCTCCTTTTTCTGCCTGTGTCATCACAACAGTTGCATGCGTCGAACTTGCCCAACGAGCTGCTGTACCTGGCGCATCAGTATAATCTTTATCAGAAATAATAACTGTATCAACCAGCGGAATAATTGCATCACTCTCAACAAACTCGCGCACATCTACATGTCCATCGGTGTCAAATTGCCTAAAATATCCTTGAGGAAGCAGCGTAAGACCTGTCTTCCACTTTTTTATTGCTGCGATCTCTTGAATGTATGATGGAGGAAAATTTGGAGCCAGCGGAGCGATGCAAATACTATCTGCCGCTGAAATCATCTGTTTGATAGTGTCATCGATTGGAATTGGTACCGCAGTATCTGCATTCAGACACCGCTGTGTACGAATTCCTCCTGTTACTGTATTTTCATACACCATTGTTTGAATTTGCATCGGAGATTCAGGATAGAATCGTGACATCCCGACATATGGGGAAAAATCGGATCCATAGGGAGCCACAATGGTAACATTGCAATCCGGAAGTTGAGAAAAGATTCTATGCATGAACATGGCCGGTGAACCGGCACTGGCAAAAGACTTTCCTTCCAAGACGTTGTGATCAATACACACGTGGCCAAATAATAGAATGTTCATACGCCAATGGTACCATATGTAGTCAAAACAGTATCTGCTACCCTCGACCACGTCACATCTGCGATATCTTCCCGAAGCTTGCTACCGATTTCTGATCGAAGTGATGGATTTTTTAAAAGATATTCAATTTGCTCCGCTAACAAAAGCGGATTGTTAACAGAAGTTATAAGTTTTCCATGAGTATCGTCGATCATTCCTGAAATGCCTGCAGCATTTGTCGTAATAACAGGGACTCCACACGACATAGCTTCTAACGCCGCCATACCAAACGATTCATAATGTGACGGCATGACTACCATTTCTGCTGCATTATAGTAATAGAGCAATTCTTCCTGCGTTTTCTTCCCGACAAAGGAGACTGTCGCCTGCAAGTGAAGGACATCACGTATGCTGTTGAGAGACTGCAGTGTTTTTGACCAACTGGGTAACGGCTGGGATACGTCTCCACCAGCGACACACAGCATAACTGGAATATTCGGATTTTTCTTTTTTATAATTTTAATTGCATACAATAACATATCAATTCCTTTGAGTGGCTCTATTCTCCCAACAAATAAAATCATAGGCTGATCTGTACGAATACCAATGCGGGAGAGCGCTTCTTTTCGATCAATAGGATGAAATACATCTGTATTTACCCCGGGAGGGATGACACTCACGTGTGACGGATTTACATCGTATAAATATGAAAGATATTCTTTATCACTTGGACTTGTAGCGATAATATGATCAGCAGTTTTGCACAAGGAAAGTTCAGCTTCTACACGGATAGAATCCTCTTTTTCAGCCTCATCTCGTGCTACAAGATTTTTCATAAGTGAGAGTGTGTGGAACGAAAGAACCATAGGTATAGGTGTATCAAAATGGTTTTTTACTGAATTCCCGATGAGGCCGGATAAATAATAATGTGCATGAATGACATCAGGTTTTGTATTTTCAGTTGAATAAAAGGTATAAATTCCCTCAGTAAAAATATCTACATACGGTAATAGTTCCTTTTTTGATACATGTGATTGCGGACCCGCCGCTATATGGATAACACGAAATCCGGGTGTGACTTCAACGATGGGTATATTGTCTATTTCCTGACTTCTGGTAAACACATCAACAATACACCCTTTTAGTGCCAGCTCTCGGGCAAGTTCGTATACGTATACATTCATTCCACCGGATTCTTTACCTTCCTGGCTCGCCAGCGGACACGTGTGATAGGAAATCATTGCAATACGTTTCATAATTGGTAAACAGTTATTCTTGAGGCAAAAGACCACAAACCTGCCTGACAAGTTCAGCATTTTCAATATTACTCTTTGTAATAAATAGCGATGCTCCATGCCTATATGCTTCTTTTTCTTTATCTGTATCAGAAATATTAGTTAACATAATAACAGGAATATGATTAGTCTCTGTAGAAAACCGCAATACATCCAATGCTTCGAAACCATTAACGTCTGGCATAAGCAGGTCCAACAGTATAATATCAGGCTGAAAATACCTAGCTGCGTCCCTGCAATTTACTCCACTGCGCAGCGAAAATACATCAAAACCGGAAGTAGTGAATAAGTTATTATACAAGCGGGATTCAAATTCATCATCCTCAATAATAAGTATTTTTTTCATTACCGCGAATTAGTGAGTTACGTTTACAGAATATGCGTGGATGATATCAGATATATGTTGTAGTAATTGTTGGTTACCTATATTGCTTTTGGTCAAAAAAAGGGCTGCACCACGTTTCAACGATTCAGTCTTATAATGTTCGTCTGACAGATTTGTCAGAACGATGATGGGTATTTTTGCAGTATCTGGATCAAAATGGAGAACGTCAAGCGTATCAAAACCATTCATTTTTGGCATCATGATATCCAAAATAACAACGTCAGGTCTTATGGTTTTCGTTTTTGCATAACAGGATTCACCATTAGGTATTGCAACAACTTCATATCCGCTCTTAGTAAAAAGATTGATATACAACCGAGATTCCAACTCATCATCTTCTACCAATAGGATTTTACTCATTACTTTTATTTCTATACCTCACGAAATAAAAATGCAAGTTTTCGATCTTGATTTATTGGTGAATTCAAATTACAGTAGTAGTCTATGGATACTCCAAACGATCAAACTCAACCAGTACAAGACGCCGACATTGTCATAAACGTTCCGGGCATCGGGTCAGATACGCCAGATGCAGATAGTAATGCAGCTCAAGTTATGCTCGATTTGGAACAACTTATTAAAACGAACATTGCAAACATAGACCGGGGCAAGGCTGAACTGAAAAAACTGCGTGAAATGGAAAATAGCGCACTTGAAAATGATGAAACATATCGTCTGCATAATGAAGAAGCAAAAAAAGCAGCAAAACAAAAAGCAGCCACAAAAAAACAGATTATGTCTCTTCCTGCCAATAAACAGCTTGCAGATAAAATCCGTGGTATAGCAGAAGACATAAAAGAGGCGGATGGTGCGCTTTCTGATTATTTACGTGAATATGGAAGAATGAGCGGAACAAATGAAATCGAAACAGAAGATGGGCAAATCCGCGAAATAGTATACCTTGCCAAACTGATCAAAAAATCCAACCGGCAGGGATAATGAATCACGTCGTACTCATATATAAACCTCAGGGATTAACGCCGCTTGCTGCTATTGAGCGTTTCAGGATACGTTTTCCCGCATATTCCACACAAACACTTGGAGTCGCAGGACGTCTGGATCCTATGGCAGAAGGTTTGCTCGTTGTTCTTGTGGGTGACGAAAATAAGAAACGCAAAGAATACGAACAACTGCCCAAAACATATGAGATGGACATATTGTTTGGTTTTGAAACGGATACATATGATGAATTAGGAATTATTACACAGACAGCAGATCCAACGCCCGTAACAAAAAAAATAGTACAAGATGCACTCGATAAAATCCCTGACGTATTTGATCAACCATATCCCCCATTTAGTTCAAAGCCTGTACATAAGAAGCCATTATATTATTGGGCCCGTGAGGGAAAATTGGATATGGTAGATATACCAACTAAACAAATTCAATTATTTAGTCGATCTATTACTAAATTGTATTCAATTACTGTGTCACAGCTTCAAACTCATACTACAACTCGAATAAGGAATGTAACAGGAGATTTCAGGCAATCGGATATTCTCTCAATATGGAACACAATACTTCAGCAAACGACATATAAACATTTCCCTGTAGTACACGTATCCATCACATGTTCATCAGGAACATATATGAGAGGGCTAGCACATCATCTTGGACAAGCTGTTGGAATTCCGGCTCTTGCGTACACGATACAAAGAACACATATTGGCCCATATTCCATTGATAATGCAATCGCCATCATATGAAAAAATATTTATTTGTATATATATCTGTTATAGGATGTACTGTCGGTATGTTGCTCTGGATTCATACACAAACTGTTGATCGGGCACAGCAAACGGCCATACAATCACCCATTCCTACAGAAATAAACATTCCATCTGTTAGTACCTATCCTATATCGCCAAAACATATCCAGGACGATGGACATAATATAGCTTATCAGTACGTTATCGCTGCACCATCGCAGGTCACTCTTTTTTCTAATCTCAAACAAAGTACAGATTCCGCTTCAGCAAAACGGACACACCAGTGCACATCACTTATTAACGCTGGGTTTTATACAAAAGAGCAGAAGCATTTGGGCTTATTTATCTCAAATCACACGAATATCCATCCTGCAATAGAAAGTACATTAGTCGATGGCTATTTATCAATTTCTGATACCAATCAGGCAACAATTTCTTTTCAGGAACCATCATCAGAATCGCGTTTCGCTGTTCAAAGCGGTCCTATTATTCGCACAGATAGTACAAAACGACTACTTCGATTAATCGATGATAAATTTGCCAGAAGAAGCATTGCCGGCATATCAGATGATGGACATCTTATCTTTCTTACATTGTATTTTAAGGATCAGGAATACTCAGGTCCCCTGTTATCGCGCACTCCATACATTCTCGAAGCTATACAGCAAGCAGAAAATATGCATATAACTGCTGCAATAAACCTGGATGGTGGAAGTGCTTCGGCATTTTTAAGCGATACGGGAGCTCTCACTGAACTCGCTCCCATCGGTGGTTTTTTTTGCATAAAGACAAAAAATACGGTAGAGTAATTAGTTATGAAGCAACTAGGACTTACGGAAAGCGAAGCCCAAACACTTCTGGGAAAATACGGGACAAATGAGCTCCATCAGACAGTACATTCGAGCAAATTGTTCATGTTCCTCGATCAATTCAAAAGTCCTCTCGTTGTCATACTATGTATTGCTACATTTTTATCATTTCTTCTTGGTGACGTCGTTGAAAGCATCCTGATTCTGTGCATTGTTGTAGCCAATGCGATCTTAGGGTTCGCGCAGGAAAATAAAGCAGAGAATGCGATTGCAGCGCTCAAACAAATGACTATCACACTCACGCGTGTCCTCCGAAACGGCACTGTTATAGAGCTTGACAGTAGGCAAATTGTTCCCGGAGATATTATGTATATAGAAGAAGGAAATAAAATACCTGCAGACGCGACACTTCTAGAGGCGTTGCATTTTGAGGTAAACGAATCATCCCTCACTGGTGAATCCATGCCGGTTGAAAAAAATGCGCAAGGTAAAGAACACTCACAGATATATATGGGAACTATAGCAGCAAGAGGCCGAGCAACAGCTCTCGTAACTTCAACAGGGATGAATACTTCATTTGGTAAAATTGCCCAACACTTAGCTACAATCAAAAAAGAAGAAACACCGCTCGAAAAAAAACTGGCTGCAGTAGCAAAACAAATTGGCCTTATAGCTATATTGGCTGCAGCTATAATATTTGGTATTGGCATATATCATTCGGAACCGCTTCTTGAGCTCATTCTCACAGGAATTAGCTTGGGTGTTGCTGCGGTCCCTGAAGGGCTGCCTGCTGTTATTACCATTACGCTCGCGCTTGGCATGCAGAGAATGGCTGCAAAGCGTGCAATCCTTCGAAAACTGTCAGCAATTGAAGCTATTGGAGGCATAACAGTTATTGCCACAGATAAGACAGGAACGCTTACAAAAAATCAAATGCGTGTCACACAGTACTGGTTTCCAAACAGTGCATTTACAATAAAGGATACCCCAAAGGCATCATTTAAATTACTATCAGATCTATTTATACGTACATGTATATATTGTAATAATGCGACCCTATCTCCGGCTAACTCGCCTGACTCGTATGAAATTATTGGCGATCAAACTGAAGGAGCGCTCCTTTTGTTTGCGCAACAACAGCATATTGATGTTAAAAAAGTAAAAACATTGTCAACACTCATCGATGAACATGCCTTTGATGCCGTTACAAAAACTATGTCAGTGATCGTAAAAGACCATACAGGGACACATGTATACAGTAAGGGCGCACCTGAATCCATTTTGGAACGAAGCACACACATTCACACGGCATCAGGCGTACGAGCAATCACCGAAAAAGACAAAGACACGATCATCACCGAATATGAGCAATTTGCAAAACAAGGCTTACGTACAATTGCACTTGGAGTAAAGAAAGTACAGGGACCATTAAGTTCTCGCCACTCTGTTGAATCAAAACTTACATTTATAGGATTTGCAGGTATAGCTGATCCACCGCGGGAAGAAATCCCTCATGCCATTAGTATGGCAAAAGCGGCCGGCATACAAACAATTATGATTACCGGAGATAACGAGCTAACCGCGTATGCAATAGCAAAACAAATAGGACTTGTTGATAAAGGAGATGAAGTTGTAACAGGATCACAATTATCACACATGAGTGAGGATGAATTGAAGCGCAAGCTAGCTCATATTCGTGTATTCGCCCGAACAACACCTGAGCAAAAGCTCTATATTGTCAAAACATTACAATCATTAGGTCACGTCGTATCTGTCACTGGAGACGGTGTTAATGATGCACTTGCCCTTAAACAGGCAGATGTCGGCGTTGCTATGGGAAAAGCCGGAACAGATGTTGCCAAAGAAGCCTCAGATATGATTATCACGGATGATAATTATGCAACACTCGTCACAGCTGTAGAAGAAGGACGTGGAATTTATGACAATATGAAATCCTCCATTAAATATCTCATTGGATGTAATATCGGGGAAATACTTGGTATATTGGGAGGAACAATCATCGGCTGGCCACTTATACTTACACCACTTCAGATTCTCTATATGAATCTGGCTACAGATGGTCTCCAAGCTATTGCTCTTGCTATGAATCCTAAAAGCAGCACGATTATGAAACGAAAGCCAATAAAAGCCGGAGAATTATTTTCCCGTAAAGATGCCATATGGTTTTTGGAGACAAGTATTGCTACGGCAGCATGTACACTCATAGCCTTCTGGATCGGTAATACTGCAGGTGGTGTTGTACTGGGAAGAACATTGGCGTTTGTTGCTATTGTACTGTGTCAGCAATGGGTCTATTTAGATATAAGCAGCATGGATCAGACAATCATTTCAGGGTCTATCTGGAAAAACCCCTGGATGTTATTACCTGTGTGTGTATTTATATCTCAGATTGCGTTCCCTTATATACCATTTATCCAAGGCATGTTTAAGCTTTCACCACCAAATGTAGGTACGATTGTTCAAGTAATCATTATCACATCGGGCATTATCGTTGTGTCAGAGCTTCGTAAATTTGCCACAAAGATCTCATAAAACTAAACTCCTTATTGACGTATGTTGCCGTATTTATGATACGCTAGATAGTGTTGAGAGTAGATTGCTCAATATTCGCCTGCCATGGTCACAACAAAACGCTCAAAAGAAAATCCGCTGTTTTACCCCACGAAAGATAATGCTTGGGAAGCAGAAGCCGCATTTAACGGATCTGTTATAAAAGAAGGATCGACCTATTACATGTTATATAGAGCATTATCTGTTGATCATATATATGAAGATAAACGACTAAAACTTTCTACAATCGGCATAGCAGAGAGTGGAGATGGAGTACATTTCAAAAAACGCAGACAACTTATTGCTCCTCGTGAGAGATGGGAAAAATATGGTTGCGAAGACCCTCGAATAACGAAATTTGAGGGAAAATATTATATCTTTTATACGGCACTTTCCTCATGGCCGCCAAATAAAGACAGTATTAAAGTAGGAGTTGCCATTACGAGCAGCCTAGATCATATTGATGAGCGGCATTTGGTCACACCATTTAATGCAAAAGCGATGACACTGTTACCCGAACGGGTAAACGGCAAAATAGCTGTTGTTTTCACAGCACACACGGACAGTCCACCTGCAAAAATTTGCATAGCCCTTCTTGATACGATCGAACAGTTATGGGATGAAGTATTCTGGCATACATGGCACGCGAGCATTGATAGCCACCTTATCTCTATTTATCACACAAAAGACGATCACCTGGAAGTCGGTGCCGTCCCGGTAAAAACAGATGCAGGATGGGTCCTTGTGTTTAGTTATATTGAGAAATATTTCCACGGATCCGAGAGGATATTTCGAATTGATGCAGCATTATTGGATCTTGCTAACCCGCAGAAACTAATCGGACAGACACTGGATCCACTGCTTGTGCCGGAGCAACAATATGAATTATTTGGCATAGTACCGAATGTTATTTTTCCATCCGGTGCCATATCAGAAGAAGGCCAGTTCCATATATATTACAGTTCATGTGATACTTCAATTTGCCGAGCCAGTATTACGCTGTCTGACTTACTTGATGAACTCAAACATAATCCGATTGTAAATCCGCATCATAAAAAACCGGAAATGATGGCACGGTTTGAAGGAAATCCGATCATATCTCCCATTAAAGAACATGCCTGGGAATCAAAGTATACGTTCAACGCAGGCGCCATATATGTAGGTGATAAAATCCATATTTTATATAGAGCTATGGGTGATGATGATACTTCTGTGCTTGGATATGCATCAACAACGGATGGTCTACATATTGAAGAGCGTTTTGATCAGCCTGTCTATATACCTCGCGAAGGATTTGAAATTAAGCATAACCCTGGCTTTTCCGGTTGTGAAGATCCACGTATAACACAGCTTGAGGACACCATATACATGTGTTACACGGCATATGACGGCATAAATGTGCCACGCATAGGACTTACATCTATTCCAGTGAAAGACTTTGTAGAACGCAACTGGAATTGGTCACGACCAAGACTTATTAGTGCTCCCGGCATGGATAATAAAGATAGCTGTATTTTGCCGCAGAAAATCAATGGTAATTATGTAGTGCTTCACAGACTGCCACCATGCATATGGATAGACTTTGTTTCTGATTTGGAATTTGACGATAATCACTGGTTGGGCGGGCATCCGCTTCTCACGCCCCGAGTTAATTCCTGGGATAATTTAAAAATAGGATTAAATGGGCCACCTGAAAAAACAGAAGATGGATGGCTCCTGTTATACCACGGTGTATCGAAGGAAGATGTGAAGTATCGTATGGGTGCAGCACTGCTTGATTTGCATAATCCGTCAAAAGTTATTGCCCGCTTACATAATCCTATTCTTGAACCGCTTACGTGGTATGAAAACGAAGGGTATCGCGCCGGAACTGTATTTTCCAATGGTCAGGTCATAAAAGATGGTATACTCTACATCTATTATGGAGGAGCAGATAAATATACGGCAGTTGCGACAACCCCGGTTGAAACAATCCTCACGGCGCTTAAAAAAGGTAAGTAATTATTCTCAGGGGTCAGTACATATGTTGCGTACAGTCTTTATAGCGATGTTAGTATTAGGACTGGGTATATGTACAGGATTTATATTTATTTCGCACGAGATTCGCCCAACGCGAGAGACCATAAAGACCGAACAACGTACTATTCCTCATGAAATTATATATCGACCTATTTCCAGTCCAATCAGAGTCCCTATACTTATGTACCATTACATTGAATATATAGCCGATACAAAAGATACTATCCGGCATACGCTCAATGTCGTACCAAGAATTTTCGAAGATCAGCTTATTACTCTTAAACAGGCCGGCTATACATTTCTTACAGCCAGTGAGTTAGCTGATATATTAGATGGGAAAAAAATACTTCCGCAAAAGCCCATACTTCTGACCTTTGATGACGGCCATTGGGATCTGTATACAGAGGTATTACCTCTTCTGAAAAAACACTCAGTGAAAGGGACCGCCTATATTATTTCCGGACTTTTGGGCGGAAAAGATTTTATGTCGGATGAGCAGTTTAGAGCAGTCGCTACAGAAAGTGCGCTACTGGAGATTGGAGCCCACACTGTACATCACGTAGCACTATCCGGTAAGCTTTCCCCTATTGCGACCTACGAAATCGTACAAAGTAAACGGGATCTGGAAACAAAAATCGGAAGACCGGTTGTATCATTCGCATATCCAAGCGGATCATTTGATCAGCAAGCTATTACAATAGTAAAAAACGCAAAGTATAGAACGGCGGTATCAACTATTCTGGGAGAAGAGCAGTCACAAGATAATCGTTTTTTCCTGTATAGGCTTAGACCCAGCAATAGGACAGGGGCAGCTCTGTTGTATTTTTTGGAACATCAGCAGGAATTCAAAAAATAGCAATTAGGAATGAAATGGAATACCGATAGAAACGGCGGCAGAAAGTCCTGCCTCAAATAAATCCTGATGATTTTGAGATTCTGATTCCGTTTGTTTAAGGAGAGCATGTGCGATCGGAAGAAGATCATACGCAACAGGGTTACGTATATAAGAAAAATCAAAATCGCCTGTTCGAATCCACAACATATTATCCACATCTTTAAATATTCGTGAGAGTTTATGCATATCTGCATTATCATCAGGAACATGTTCCCGGATAATTGTACATACTAACGGTTTTAATCGTTCAGGTATACCAAAGACGTGCTCACCATCCATTTCAATTGCGTGTGCCACCGCATTTCCATGTTCACTGTCCTCCGCATCATTTTTTCTCATTGCATCATGATATACCGAAGCCCACAGAACAGACTCAAATTCATCATCTGTCAGTGTCACAATGCCTAAGGACTGTAATTTTTTCATATACAGATACGAAAGTACCAACACATGTGCACTATGATCACGCAAATGATGTTTAATATCTTCAGTTGTATGTGGTAATACGGATTCAGATGGTGAAAATGTTCGTAGGTAATCCAGTGAATCTAGTGATCCCATATTTTCGCAAAACATATCAATAGC
Organism: uncultured Gammaproteobacteria bacterium; assembly: GCA_964430295.1. GTDB lineage: Bacteria > Patescibacteriota > Microgenomatia > UBA10105 > UBA927 > CAYGFH01. The sequence goes on along the minus strand of CAYSEV010000005.1, from coordinate 15,525 downwards.
GCAGTATACTGATCGCTGATCGAACGTCGCTTCAGGTGGGAAAAAGCCTGTATTAATTACAACTGTATCGTCGGATTGTATTCCTATCGCTTTGGGGTGATATTCAGCAGTGGACATGCGCTGTATTGTATCAAACTATATCGATTCTAGCTAATAACAGAGAAATAACGTCACACATTTATAGAGTTACCCCTGACAATGTAACGAGTAGAAGCAAAATTCCTAGTGTGTTAAGTGTATATGAAATCAGTGCAAATAATGGATATCCAAGTTTTGATACGCCCATAAGGCTGACTCCAATTTCATCCGGCAGCGGAGACACAATGATGAGTGCACCAATAAAAGGCCATGTCCATCGTAAATGAGGTGAGCGAAATACATGGACAAGTTTTTTCCCACCAAGGCGTTTAAATATATCGAAAAATTCATCAGAAATAGATGTTGTTCGAATAACGGTAAATATTGCACTATCACCAATAACAGCGCCGAGACCACCAATCAATGCAATAGCCCACAGAGGGAGATTTTCAGAGAGAATAATAAAAACTGCAGATGCAGGAGCAATCGTTAGTGTTGAAACCCAAAAAAAACCTGCAATAAAAGCACCGATATATTCATACGAACCTAAGTGAAGGATGTACTGATGAAAAGAATCATTGATAACAATAAAAATGGTGATAATAACGCTCAAAACAAATAAGAGACTCTGTGTATATCGGAATGGTTTATGTGTCGATTTCCGTGTATATTTGTGAAAATAATTATGACGTTTTTTTGTCATATATTTACATTACCAAATATTCTTTACGTATAACAAGACAAAAGACGGTATATATTTTCACTTCGTTCATATATACTGTATATATGACAAGCATAAATACGTCTTTAATCAAGAGTATGCAAGTAGCAGGTATGACTATAGTAATCGCAATTCTTGGAGTAGTGCTTGTTTCCAACGGAAAGTCATCAACTGAAGTACGCTCAAGAGCTGCAAATACCGTTATTATTGATTCTAATATGTGTCCAAAGCCTTCTAAATTTGCAGGTACCGCACCTATCCCTGCGTATCAATTCACATATCCGTCCATTATCAAATCATCTGATCAGGAATCGTGGTTGCTGTTTACCGGTGGTATTGCATCCCGTATGCCTGCGAACATCAGGCTACAGGATGCGCAAAGTCAGATTCGATTTAGTGATTCCCAGGAAGAAATTTGGAGATCCACATCAAAAGATCTTGTTAATTGGAGTTTGCCTAAGTTCGCATTTAATATCTTACCGGAAACAAAAATAGCATTTAGACAAAATCAAATGTATAAAGATGTATTCCCAAAAAGTTTTACATCAACGTGTAGATCTTTAAACTCATCTGAGTGTAATGTTCAGATAAACGATCCTTCTGCGGTTCGCTACAATAATTCAATCTATCTATATTTTACTATCCTGGAAAATTACCGATGGTATGACGGGACATACGGAGTATTAGGATCAAATGGACCCCAGAATCCAACTGAACAAAACCGTCATTCAATCGGATTGGCAGTTAGTGGAGATGACGGGAAAAATTGGGCATTTGTCGGGAAAATTATTCCTGAAAAATCAACTGATAGTGAAGGTAAAGAAGTACTAGGAGCATGGGCACCTTCAGCTATAGTGATTGGCGATCGTGTCGATGTATATTTTCATGATGCGCTGGGGACAAAGCAATATGTAGCCCAATTGAAAGGTGGAGTGTCAATACAGAAATTGGAGCGCCTCAACAAAACAGATTCTGAATACCGCGTAAATATGGATGTAATAAAATCCGGAAACCTGTATGAACTTACATACAATGATGCATCGTTTAATATTGTAAGAACCTACTTTAGTAGCCCACAGGATTTTGGAAAGTTATGCAGTGCAAAAATCATTGTCCCTGCTGATGCTACACACAAATGGCCAACCCCCCATCAGATTATTGACGGTGATAAAATTCATCTATTCTTTTGGCAGTTTGAGAATCCTTCACTCATTCATCATTGGATCCGATCCAACTAGTATATATCTACCATTATCCTTCACTGTATACCTAGTGCATATCACGAAGTAGATATACCGTATTTACCACCTCGGAGGTGGTAAAAATTTGTAAAAATCTCATAAAATTTAGCTTCTGTTTTCAATACCACCTCCGAGGTGGAAGAAAATGGCGTTAGTCAGTTGCACACTCCATCTGCCCAGAGGCCTTTTTTGTTTTCACGGGCATATCTTTCCGCTGCCTTAAATTCAGTCTGGAAGTGGTAGGGATTGCTTTGGTATGTGTATTCGTGTGCATACCCTTCTTTGATCATATATTCATTGAAGTTAGTCCCATCTTCCAAAAATGCATATCGCAGCAGCCTGTTATACTTGTCCCTTTCACCCTGCGTAGGGTCAGTTGCTAACATAACAGTTTTCCCGTTTAACAGTTCCTTTGCTTTTTCAGATGCTTCTTTTCCATAGCATTGAACGGGCTTGCGTGGGTCAACTACTTCAGGAGTATCTATACCAATAAGCCTGATTGTTTCTTTAACCCCATCGATAGAGACTGAAAATGTATCCCCGTCCACAACATGAAGGACAGCAACATATGCGCTTGAGGATGCCACAGTTGTAGTTTTTGTACTATTGTCTTTAGTTACCACTGGGCTAGACTGTTGCAGATTCTTTCCTAGCGCGTCACGGTATATATAACCGAATAAGAGGAAAACTACTGTCAATAATTGCTTTATGTATCTTCTCTTTACAACACGCATATACATTATTGTACACTACCATTCACAAAGAGACTTAGAAGCATTACTTACGTGGTGTATGAAGTAACTTAATCGTAGTAACCTCATGCACAGGCACACCCATACCCATGAACGTTGGTTTTTTCACCCAATCATATATTTTTGTAGCAAATGCATCTCCCGACCCGCTGCGTGTCCACCCTGTTATCATGTATTCAAAGAGTCCCGTACGTGCCTCATCGTGCATATTGTAAAATTCGCCATCCCATCCAAATGGTCTATGATAGCCGAAATCCACATCAGTTCCCGGGACAACATATGAACAATCGTATTGAACAGCAGTTTCATCTGTAACCACCAGAGGGATTGCAATATCCCTTGCCTGTGACGACATGCCGAATATAACACCAGGAATTTCCACCGTAGCTTCCACGGGACCATCACCTTGTTCTATTCGGCATTCTTTGGCACAAACTTGTATAGAATCCGCTTTCACGGTACCTTTACCGGATAATGTAAAATCTTCATCAGCAACAAGATCAATCTCACCTGAATACGCTTCATCTTCACCGACGGGACACACTTTCCCATCTTCAACTGTAAAACGGGATTGTATAGTTAATTTAAATTGTGCACAGTTGAGTGCTTGTTTCTTTAGTGACTCTACCCGTAATCCTCCCACTCCATCTAATCCAAGCCCTTCTGCAATCGCATATAACTTTAATAACACTCCTGCCTGTGACGGATCATGGGATTCAATACACATTCTGCTGGCTTCTTCAGCGGCATGAAGAATAGCTTTTGCAAGAATCGTTTCACTTGTCTTTATTGTTGTTGAGAAATCGGACTCGAATCCAAGAGCCTGCACAGCCTGAAGCCAAATAGTATATTCTTTAGCAGCAGGGATAATTTCTTTTGAATCACGCAAACTTTGTTCTAATAATGGTTTTACGCCCCTGTTCCACCAATCCGTCAGAATATCCCGCAATCCTTTTTTCTGTGCTTCGGTTAACTGTTCATTCATGCCAAATGCCTGTGTGACTTGTATCCACGACATAAAGCCAAGGATATCCTGTTGAGCTTGCGCTCTCACATCATTGGTATGTTCATTACTCTTAAAGGTATCCGGAACTGTAATTATGCCGTAACCGCTAAAATGCATAACAGGGATAATAGCGGTAGATTCATGGACGGTAACGGGAAATGTTATCAGATTCTTCCCGCCTGCATCGTATGCAAATCCCATCAGCTTCTTTTTAGGAACCTCATCCAGTGTGATTTCCAGCTTAGCCGGTTTTGTTAAAAGCGCATCCGAAGAATCATAATCCACTCCTGCAATAAGTTCAGAATCCTGTGGCAATCCCGACATAGAAAGAATAGGCGATCCATGGACGACAGTCTTATAGAATAGCCCTTTTGATGGAATTTCCAGCGTACTTGTACTATCTGCACCGACGACGGAAAGTGTACCGCCTTTAGATCCGATTGTTGCGGTTTTTGACAATGAGCTTTTCGACACAACGGATTGGGATTTACCTACAAATTTACCGATAAAAGGTAATGATGCAGCCTTTGGAAATACCAACATGTATGCAACTGAAACGGCTACAGTACCGACAAAGAGAACAATAATATTTTTCTGCTGTACCGGTTTTCGAATATCCAGAAATGAAACGGCAATAGCGGCGACACTGTACAGCGATACTGCCTGCAACCACCACTGCGAAGATGTATTAAAAAGCAAAAATGGCTTCATGAAGACTGCCGCCAGCGCACCAATTGTAAGCTCCGCGTATTGTTTCGGTATCCACTTACTTATAATAGATAATCCAGATATAGGATCGCGGAAGAAATACATAGATACTGCAAATCCTATACATGCATATATTCCGGTTATTCCAATCCAACGCAGTTTCCCGCGTTTTCCTTCGCTTAGTAGAACAACGAGGACAAGAATTATTCCCAAACATAACCATGATATGTACCAACCAATACTGATAATCCATTTTGAAGCTTTTAGCCAATACAAAAAGGGTGCCAATTGTATGACAGGGTTTTTCTGCAATATACTCTGCAAGTCAAACGGATTACTGACTGGTATATCAGAAGATTGCGAATCTCCCATCGCAGAATCCTTGATCTCCTGCGGTAGTGCATCTTTCATTTCAGAGAGAAAGGAGTTTAACTCATCCAGATTCCCTTTTTGCTTCGACATAAAAGAGGTCTTTAGATCTTCAAAAGAAATGGTAGGTGACTCATTGGATGAACCGCTGATCCACGCCCCGGTATCATCTATGGCTTTTTCTACTTTCGTTTTTATATAGGTATCCGTAATAACAGATGAAAACATTTTCGCAAAAGCCGCTGATTCAGGATCCCCTTTGCTTTTGCTTGCAAGATCAGACATTGAAAATCCGAGAAACGATTTCTGAACAGAAGAGAGCGCCTGTTCATACACCCCTGAAGCAGATAATCCTTTTTTTATTGACTGTGTGGAAATCGCGCCACTACGAAGAACATTCAATAATACCAATAACGGCACAAGAAGCACGATCGACGGCAGCAATAATAGCTTAATAATTACTTTTACCATACAGGCAGGTTCTATATACATCGTACACATAGAATTACTCTTGTGTAAAGCATTGAATTCTGAAGAAGATTACTTACGAGGTCACATATTCAGGACATAAATCTCCAAGTGCACAATTGGAGCAATCATGCTTCCTTGCTGTACATGTATGGCGCCCATGAAGCGTTAACAGTTGGCCAAAGTTAATCCAATATTCTTTCGGAAGTAGTTTCATAAGTTCAGCTTCTATTTTCACAGGGTCTTCTGTTTTCACTAACCCAAGTTTATTGCTTAGGCGAATGCCGTGTGTATCAATGACAATGCCGGAAGCGATGCCAAACGCACTTCCTAATACCACATTTGCTGTTTTACGGGCCACCCCAGGTAGAGCATCGAGTTCTTCCATGGTTTTTGGCACTTCTCCACCATACGTGTCCATAATCATCTTTGAGGCAGCCACAATATTTTTTGCCTTATTAAAATGAAAATTAACTTTGGATACCAGACGATCTACATCCACTACATCTGCACTCGCCATATCTTGTGCGGTCGGATATACCTCAAACAATCCCGGTGTCACTGTATTCACGAGTTTATCTGTAGCTTGCGCAGAAAGAATAACTGCGACAAGCAACTCCCACGGGGTTTTATAATTCAATTCCACTTTCGGGTGTGGATTATCTGCTAAAAGTCTTTTATAGATTTCGAGAGCTTTTTGTTGTGTTGTCATAGGTACGTTATACCACAAAATATCATATCATTCATGCATAGATGCGTGTCTTATGTTCCATCATAGGCAGATTGGAGGGTGGCGATATCGAACTTCTTCATAGATAAAAACGCTTTTGTCACCCTTTCTGATTGCTCTTTTGTTCCTTTTTGCATCAGCTCATTCATAATGTTCGGAACTATCTGCCAAGACACACCATACTTATCTTTAAGCCAGCCACATTGCTCAGATTCAGGAACAGCTGAAAGCTTTGACCAGTACATATCTATTTCTTCCTGCGACTCACAGTGAACGATAAATGAAATGGCCTCAGTGAATGTGAATTTGTGGTCATGAGCACTATCCATAGCAGCTAACCACTGACCTTCCAGCATAAAATCGGTAAATTGAATCGTTCCTTCCTTATCTGGCTCCATGCCGGCAGGATATCGTGATGTCATTCCCCTTTTTGTGTTATGAAAGACTGACAGATAGAAATCCGTTGCCTCTTGTGTTTTCCCCGCATTGTTACCGACAAACAACAGAGATGGAAGAATCTTCGGTCTTGGATCTCCATTTGGATCAGTAAGAATTAATTGCCATGATACGCCATATTTATCTGACACCCATCCATACCGTTTACTAAACGGATATGATGAAAGAGGCATAAGTACGGTGCCACCGTCCAGTAATTTTTCCCATATGCCATCAATGCGTTTTACAGCCTCAGGATCCTGTGAAGGGTCAAAATTAACCATAAACGATATGGAGGGAGTTGGTTTAAAGAACGGTCCTGCACTTATACTCATCATCGAATACCCCATGATATCAAACGAGACGATATCGCAGTCTCCTGATGGAGTGTCGTGAATGGTGTTTATATTTGTGATCTTCGAATCAGGAAATATCGATGTGTATAGTTGTGCCGCTGCTTTTGCATCTTTATCGTACCAGATATGTGGTGTTATTTTTTGCATAATAATTGTATCCTATACTACAAAAACTCTTTTTTGCAAGCTGAACATCAAAACTATAACACCTCCCTTTGATTGCAATGATGGTGTATACTTTTGCCATGAACTATCATCCATCAGATACTATTCTTGAAAAGTACGCAAAGGTCATGATTGATTTTGCCCTCGGAGGGGGAAAGGGTATAAAGACAGGAGAGGTTGTACTGCTACAAGTACCTGAATGTGCAAAACCAATACTCGTTCATTTGTATAAACAGGTTCTATCATCAGGTGGATTCCCAATTGTGCAATATATCCCTGATGGATTGGATCGTGTGTTTTTTGATACTGCCACAGACAAACAACTGGCATTTTTTCCGGAAACATACTTAAAAGGCAAAGTAGATCAGATAGATCACTCACTCTATATGATTGCAGAAACGAATAAACATGAACTTGAGGGAGTTGACCCGTCCAAAATCATGATCACCCGCAAGGCGTCAAAACTGTATAAAGAATGGCGAGATGAAAAAGAAAACGCAGGAAAATTCACATGGACGCTTGGGCTCTACGGAACACCAGCTATGGCAAAAGAAGTCGGAATGTCACTCAAATCATACTGGCAGCAGATTATAGATGCGTGTTTCCTGGATGATGCCGATCCGATCGCCACATGGATAAAAACCGCCAACGAAGTAGAACGATTAAAAAATACTCTTAATTCTCTTTCAATTGAGTCCCTCCATCTGGAAGCACCGAGAACCGATATCATCATAGGCATCGGCCCCGGACGACAATGGCTTGGTGGATCAGGAAGAAATATCCCAAGTTTTGAGGTATTTATAAGCCCTGACTGCAGAAAAACACACGGAAAAGTTACGTTTACAGAACCACTCTATGCATATGGGAATCTCGTCAAAGATGTGTCCCTAGAATTTGAACATGGCAGAGTCGTGAGCGTTCATGCAAAACAAGGAGAAGAAGTACTGCAGGAAATGATAAAAGTAGAAAATGCCGATCGCATCGGTGAATTCAGTCTCACAGACTCTCGCCTCTCACGAATTACCAAATTCATGGGTGAAACACTCTTTGATGAAAATGTGGGCGGGGCGCAGGGCAATACCCATATGGCACTCGGCAGCGCCTACAAAGATTCCTATACTGGAAACCCGGCAGATGTGACTGAGGCGGGATGGAAGGAACTTGGGTACAACGAATCAGTTATTCACACTGATATCGTCGCCACCAGCCGCCGCACCGTCACAGCAAAACTCACTTCAGGTGAATTCAAAGTCATCTATAAAGATGGGAAGTTTACTGTATAATCCAAAGTCTTGGATGAATACAAAAAAATTATTCTTCAGTTCATCATCAAAACTTGATTCGATCATTATTAATGATGATTGCACGTGTCCAGATTGAAAGTTGTATTGTCAGAATAAAACATAACAATATTATTAATCCGAGATTCGAATGTAAGAATTTAAAGTAGGCTGAAATCGACAACGCTATTAATGTAATGCAAAAAAAACTTAGTATCACAAAATCTTTTTGTGGTCTTGAATATTTACCAATTTCAGTATTTATCCATAATTTAATATTTTCAACATGAAGTCTCGCCCCTTTACTTCGATTTCCAATCACATCACAATGCAAAGTTTTACCATAATTGACCAGTGTTTGAACTAAATTTCCTTCCTCTTTTGTGAGAGTCTTCAGAAAATCATCATAAGGTTGTGATTGATACAAAGCTTTTTTGTGTTTTTGTTTAATCGATGATGATAATTTAATATTAGAGCTTGTAAGAAGATTTCTATATTCTTGAATACTTTCGATTCTCATAAAATCATAATGGAGTTGACTTATTTCACCTATAATATACTCAGGTACATCAGACATTTGCTCAAGTAATATAGAGTTTATTAGTGGAGATGATCCAGTTCGATATATTACTTTTGTGGGATTAGCATTATCGTATTTTTGTGATTCTGACAGTTCCCTTCCGTATCCTTCATCGTTAGACCCAACCCAAGGTCCAAGACAATCTAGTTGAACCTTCAAGAGCTTAATTAAATGGAATTTTCTCTCACGATTTGACTTAAACCACTGAAAATATGCGAAATAAAATCCAGTTATCGTGATAATGAAAGTCAAGAAATCAGTAATACCCGCGTAATAATTATTCATTCTGAACATCAACAAATACAAACGCTGGGCAGGAGATTCTGATTCTTATGAAATTTGTGAGCCAGGTTGGTCAATTATGGAACTCTTTAAAGCCGTATATGATACGACTGCACGAAGTACTGCAACAGTATTATCCAAGTGTTTCTGAAACCAATTACCAGCTATTACAAATTGGACTACAGTAAGGCCTTATCAATACAAGTGTCCCTTAAATAATATACCCTTCAAGACATGGAAACATTATCGCCGATAAGTTATAGGCTTCAATGTAACAGTATTTAAAGTAAGCCTATAGTCTGGAAACCCGAGCATTTTCTGCTATTATTTAGCCACGATTTCCCGTTCTATCGCGCTATATGCATCGCGCATATGTTCGCCGCTGATGTTCAGTGAGAGAGTGTATCCATTTATTGGAAACTTTTTACTTGAACTAGGCTGCGATTTAATTTTTACGGCTTTGTAGTTTTAAGGATTGCATTAACCAAATCATCCCTATTCCAGAGTACAATATTGTTTACGCGTGCCAGCGTTTTAGCTTCATCCGTAAAGTAATTATTGGTAACCACCATACCGTGTGAGCAATTTCGTAGTTTTAGGACGGTAACGACCTCACGTACGGCATCCGGTCCGACATGGTTATCATATCGCTTGGCCTGGACGGCGGTACGTATGCCATTTTGAACAATAACCAAATCAGATCCATAATCACCGGTTTTTCCGGTATGTTGCACAGCATATCCTAGCTTGGTAAATAGTGTTACGAGGTATAACTCAAAATCAGTTCCGGACATCTTATCTATCTCATCCATGCCGGCTTTTGACAGTCTGTAGCGGCGATACAAGCCTTTTGCTATCACAAACACTACAATTGCCCCCGCGAACACATATACATACCAAAACGAGACAATAATCGGACGCGCTTGGGGAGATATAATCGCGGCACCTAACATCAATACAAGAAGCATCACGATCTTTTCTAGATCGTCTCCTTTTCTCCTGTGTGAACGCCAGTATCTCCTCATATATTCAATATAACTGTATTGTATAAAACTACAAGCAAACAAAACATGATATATTGAACGTAGTATGAATATAAAGCGATCTATTCTATCCACGTTTATTGACATGCTCAAGGATATTTGGATCCATAGCAGCATCTCCAATCGTTTTCTAATCTTAGGATTTATAGCCAATATACCCTCACCGATCATTTTTCTTGCATACGTTACTCAGGCTATTACCATGATTTCACTTGGTATATATCTTTATTTCCATCCGAAAATTGAGGCTAAATTACAACCGACATCATTTTTAAACAGAACTGTTGTTGGATTACCGTTGCCTACTTTTATATTGGTGGCAATAGCGATCATGTTACAATTATTTTGGATTCCGTTTATCACACAGCTTCTAACTATTGCTCTAATTGTATTCATATTAATACTTTCCAGAAAGTACTACTTGTAGCGCACGTGAGGGGATCTAGGGATTTATTCACTCGTAAAAACTTTCTCTATTCTAGATATTCTTTTATCCCCTTTATCCGGATCCATATATATTTTTAACATGTGCTCTGATTCACGAATTACTTGTTTCCAATTTGCAGGGGAAATAATATCTATGCCTTTCTCATGCAATTTTCTTGCTAATCTAACTGCAAAATACGTTGCATTCCTTTCTCTTTCTAGTGCAGGGCCATCTATACTTTGTAACGAATGTCCTAATTCATGGGCAAAGATAAACAAAGGCATAGTTTCTACTAAAAGATCTTTATTATCTCCTAAATTAAGTAAACGCGACATAAATACATCATCACTCCATAAGTAAAAATTATAATTGTCATTCTGAGTCTTTCTATGAACTACGGCATTATAATCGTCAGATCCTACAATTTTAAAAGCTTTTCCTTGCATAAATGGATACAATGAAACAGCTCTATCCTTTCCGTTAGTTAATATTATATTTTCTGGGCCAGTCAAATATTTAAGCTTTTCTTTTTGTGTTCCACTTATTGGATTTGTAACTTCATATTGCTGCCCAAAAAGCTCCATACTTGGCCATCGGTCCGATGGGAAATTATCTGGAAAAAGCATCCATATACCACAATTCTCATTTAAACTTCCTGAAACTGCCACATACGCATTCCTCTCACCGAATCTATTAGTGGCTTCAATTTTAGATACTAATACCTTACTTCTTTGAAAACCATAATTCTCCAACTGTATCTTTAAGTGAAAAGAATCCAGATTATGGAAAAACGGTTGCTCTCTTACGTCCGTATAATTGGCGTTCAAAGCATTAAGTATTGCAGTATGTTCATCAACTCCATCTTTAAATTCCAATGGGGGTACATCAGCTAATTTAACACCCGGAATTTTATCTAATAAATTAAATAACCAAAGATTTTGACTAGACGCATTAGATGGATTAGTTTCATAAAAATTCTTTGCATGTTCTAACCCTGATCTAAATTCACGTACCGCAAAAAATACCTTGTCTCTTATTTCACTCATGGCATTGTTATGATACGTGGAAATACCCTAATTGTCATCAATATTTTATATGTGTGAAATTATTCTTATCTCTAGGTCTACTATTTGACAACTACCTAGAGAGTCTCTTGTTTATAAATCCAGTACATCTTGCCAAGTTTTCCACGTAATCCGCCGTTTGTCCTGTATTTCTTTGTTGTATGGGGCATCAAATAGTACATGTTCCCATGATGGGATTCGGATACCTGTATGAGCCGGTTTGTCATCAATAAGAATATCCCCGTATACGAGTGTTTTGTCCTTTGTCAGGATTATCCGCTTTGTCCAGTCATACCCCAAATGTTTAGCAATCCAATCAAATTTCTCCAGTACACAATCTTCATACCGAAATAACGGACTGGTGCAAATAAAAACATGGTAACCGCGTGATAGCATCTGCTCCAGTGCATGCTTTGCGCCGGAAATCACGGGCAGGTGTAGAAAAAATCCACGCGCTGTATAAATACTTCCAACATCATCTTTAAGTTCCTCAGGATAATCATCGCGTACATAGAAGGCCTTCCGTTTATTGATGGGAATATGGGGATGATTTGGATATGCTTTCCGGAATGCCGATAAAAAGCCTCGCTCATAATCCGCAAGCACGCCGTCCATATCAATAAGAATAATTTTATTGTTCATAATTAAAGCTTTGTACTGTTCTATAGTTAATTACTAATCCCATTGCGGTGAATGCAGTTTGTATACTGCTCCTGTGTGGCTTCACGCCAACACTCGTTTGAAGGGATAGCGTTGTTTGGCAAATTGTAGGTAGCGCGAATTTTAGCGTTATTTGTTTCACAAGTATCTGCCATAAAACTATTGTATCTCTCTAGAAAAGTTGATGATGTGTCATAAATCGTTGTATTAGTGCTATCTTTCTGAGTTAGAGATTTTACCCCTTTTATTAAACTGCATTCTTTGCGGATATTAACAGGACGTAACGCAAACCAATAAAACCATAATCCCACCACCAAAACAAGTGAAGTAACAACTAACACTTTATTATTAAACATAGAACAGCTGTTAAAATATAACACTTTTAGCCACATTATGCTAGTTATTGTCTGTAGACCATGATGTCAGTAATTAGCACACTAGTGGTGTATGACCGCTACGCCAAACAGAAAATTATTAGGTAAAAAGATACGCAAATTGAGAAGCAAGCTTGGAATTTCTCAGGAAGAACTTGGTTTTAAATCCGGTTTGCATAGAACCTATATTGGAGCTATAGAACGTGCGGAACAAAATGTATCTATAGATAACATTCACAAAATAGCACGAGCACTGAAGGTTCCGCCTCAAGAATTACTCTCATAAGGTTGCGAAAACACAATCTGATCCACTACACTATGTGTGTACTTGATTCATGATTAACAATCAATTTTATGAGTAAGTGGGGTGGAAAACGGCCAGGCGCCGGGCGGAAACAAGGACATCTTAGCAATGAACAATACGCTATGCTTGAGGCGAGATCTGAGATTGTGCAGCGCATTTTGACAAAATGGAATCAGATAATAGATACGATGATTACGCTTGCACTCGGAAACTGTTACGTTGAGCAGTCTAAAAATCATGAGCGCATTGTATATAAACGCCCACCCGATCAGAAAGCACTTACAGAGCTTATTGAGATAGTTATTGGAAAGCCGAAACAAAATATAGACTCACATATAAATATTTCTGAGCTTGACGAATTAAGTACAAACATTAAACAAATCCTGTCCAGACCTTCGTAATTTAACAGCTTAATTTGACAGCTTACAAAATCACCTGTTAACCTCTATATAGTGGGAAACCACTTCTGTGACTATAAGGGGATCCGGGCATAGTTAGCCCTATTTGTTTGTGTCTGGGACCCCTCCCGGCCACAGATAAGTAGGGCTTTTTATGGAATTACTCAAATATTCAGTATCTGTAAACACGCGCATAATAACATTGCGATTAACCTATTGTGTTGTGAATGTCTCCATGGAAGATGAACGAATGAGAATTTTAGCGAATCTCGTGATAAACCGTATTCTTGAGGATAAAGCAAATGGACTATTAAAGTTGAGCCATTAAAATTTAGCTAAAATATATGAGAGAAACATCCGGAGTGATATTTGCTATTGGAATAAAACGAGTTTCTAGCACGAAGCAGGTTATTCTTGGTGACAGTCACGAGGATCAAAAGAATTTAATTCTTCAACGTGCAGACCAGCTTTCAAGTGTATTGTCATCAAAAGTAATTATTAAAAAATGGTTTGCCTACGCTGAGTCAGCATCCGGGGTAATAGATACACAACCATTATTAAAAACGTTAGCATTTTGTTCCGATCCCAAAAATAAAATTAAGTACGCAATCATTAAAAGTATTGATCGGGGTACACGAGGCGGACCAAAAGTGTATCTTGAGTTAAAAGCAAAGTTTGCAAAGCTTGGTGTTCAGCTTGTGGATGTCTACGGCGTTATAGGTTTGCAGAGTTATAACACTTTAGAACATTTAGGTTTTGAGTATTCGTGGTCAAGAATAAATCCAACTGCTTCTAGTGAACTTCTTGAGTCTCAAAGAGCAGAAGATGATGCGAAGAACATTGTGAATCGGTTAATATCAGCGGAGATACGCTACGTGCAATTAGGCTATGTTGCTGGTCCGCCTCCGCCTGGGTATATAAACATAAAATTAGATACTCCTCATGGGAAAAGAACCGGACTAGCCCCTCATCCAATAGAATCTCCATGGTTTATTAAAATGTTTTCTTCACGTGTTCAGGGCGCAGTTTTAGACGTTGATATTGTTAATTCCATAAATGCTCTTGGGTACAAATCTAGGATAGTGAATATTCACCACAAGATAGATAAAGCTAAAATAATAGGTACGAAGGGTGGTAAACAACTTACTGTAAAGCAATTTCATAAATATATCCAAAATCCGATATATGCGGGAGTAAATATAGAATATTGGACACATAATAAGCCGATTAAGCTAATGACGCCAGGCCTGGTATCCATAGAAACATTTAATAAAGCAAACAGAGGAAAAGTTACGATTATTGAAAATCCGGATGGCACACTAGAGATTGTGAGAGGCTCTATAGCGAAATGGAGACAAACAAAAAAGAAAGATAATCCATTATATCCATACAAGTTTATTCTTTGTCCTATCTGCCATAAAAATTTTCTTGCAAGTGGACCAAGGGGTAAAACCGGAGAACATTTTCCATGCTATCATTGCGCACGTGGTCACAAATATTTGGGGATTTCACGTGCCACGTTTCACAAAACAATACAAGACTTTGCTTCAAAGCTGCATTTTTCCAAATACTTTAAAGAACGTTTCACAAAGATCGCACTTGAGGAGTGGGAGAAACGACAACATGATGTTTCAGAAGAAGCGGTGACGGCGGGTAAAAATGTGATCCGGCTAAAAGAAGAGCGTGATTTGATGGCACAACGGATTAAAATATGTCACACCGAAGCCGCAATACGAGTTGTTGAAGACGAGCTAACTCGGCTTGATCTAGAAATAGCCCAAGCAATGAATCTACGGGATAGAAAAGAAAAAGAGGAATTTGATGCGAAGTTAGTAATTGCTAATGTAAATTATTATATGGAACACCTTGAAGATTTATTGTTAGGAGGCGCCGATCCACTTAAAAATGCTGCCATGTTACGTATGGCTTTTGAGAAAACACCAACGTATGAAGATATTAAAAATGGAACTCCAATTTTAGCGCCGTTATTTGCGCTAAACGAGGAATGTCAAACCTCTCAATCTTTGTCAGTGATCCCGCAGAGATTCGAACTCTGAACCAACTCCTTAAAAGGGAGCTGCTCT
>CAYSEV010000004.1:0-60820 GCA_964430295.1 uncultured Gammaproteobacteria bacterium | reverse complement strand
ATCGAGAGTCGTTGTTTTGTGGTAAGTTTGCGCATAGCATATATCCTTTGCCTTTTATGGTTTGTATTAATGTCTTCGAAAGTGGCTCTCCCAGTTTAGTGCGAATATACCGTATATGAACATCCACTGTGTTGGAAAGGGGATCAATGTCATCTCCCCAAACATGAGACAAGAGCTCTATCCTTTCTATGGCAATATTTGGGTGAAGCGCCATATATTCCAGAAGCAGATATTCACGGGGTGCCAAGGGGATAAGCATGTTTTTCACATGCACACTTCGAGTGTTTGTGTCTATCGTGACATCTCCTATGTTAATTACAGGAGATACACTTGGACCATTTTTCCTCCTGATAAGCGCATTGATGCGAGCAAGCAGTTCAGCGAGGGAAAAAGGTTTTGTCAGATAATCATCTGCTCCGGCATTCAGACCGTCTATAATATCGTCAGTCTGGCTTTTTGCCGTCAGCATAAGTATAGGAGTTGCCTTTTTTTCTCTGATTTCCGAGGCGAGCTTCACACCATCTCCGTCTGGAAGCATCCAGTCTATGATATACGCATCGTACGTTTCTGACTGCGCCTGAAATTTTCCATCCTCATATGTTGATTCTATATCAACGGTTATCGAAGACTTTAAGAAGTATTTCTGTATATTTTCAGCGATCGTTTTTTCATCTTCTATGACAAGTATTCGCATGGATTGATTGTATCATGGGGTGGGTTTAGTCATCCTCATGTTCCAGTTCTTCTTTCGCAGATTCCAAAACTTTTTTCATTTCTTCTTCACGTTCTTCACTTTCACGTTTTTTATCTTCATGTTCATCTTCATCATTATCATCAGCATTCTTTATTGCTGTAGTGCCGCTTGTTCCCGTTGATCCGCTGATAGTTCCTCCAGTTCCAATTGTGGAAACTAAATATTTCTGCATGCGTGAGAGATTTGACCCGTGCTTCCCCTGATATACTGAGGTCATATCTGTCCCGCAGTTAAATATATCTCCGCCGCTGTGCGATTGTCGCAGCGATGTTACATTGTATTGTTGTCCTGAGAGTGTGATAATACATCCGGTAGCATTTTGTGCAATTTGCGCTGTTGTGGGCTTAGGCGTGATAACTGTTCCTGTAGGTACTATCTTCTTCATGGTTGAGTCTTGTGAAGTTGATGGTTTTGGAACTACTGATCCCATATCAGATTTTGAATTTGATTCATCTGTAGTATTCTCTTTTTCATCATCAGTTTTTGAGTTGTTATCATCTGCCTGAACCTGCGCTATTTTATGATCTTTCTGTGTAAATCGTGAGACCAGATTAGAAGCTCCTAGTGTTCCTGTGGCTACTGTTGCTCCCACAATAGATATACCTGCAACCGCGATAATAATTTGTTTCAGTAATTCAATAATAGCTGGGCTCATATGCATATCTCCTTTATGTATCCATGGTATTACGGATCACATTAACAGAAGGTTAAGATATCTCTGATTAGGCAAAGATACACAAATGAAGAACGACGGTATTCTCAATCTCTGATTCTAAAACAATAATAAACTGGTATATCAATATATATATGTATTGATCTATGTTATATACATTAGTGTTTCCACTTCTTGTTGGCACTAATTCTTCCTGAGCTGTTTCAGAATCCTTCACCTGTATGTCTTTATGATGTTCACTTCTCTTTTGAGCTAACTGGAGCTCAAGAAGCGTTATGGCAAGTACTCTGAGTGCTTCAATCGTTCCGTGGATCTCAATTGATTTGTCCGGTTGTGTTATCACAGTTATTTCAAATGTCGTTTCTCCATGAGGGAATATATACATGTGTTTTTGCTCTGATATATCCGGTTTTGATGCCACTTCTTTTGTAAATTCAATACTACCCGACGCCGATTCCATTCTGGCTTTTGCAGCGATGAGATACTGTATGAGTACATGTTCCGATTGATTTGACGGTTTGAAAACGAGAGGATGTCCAGTACTTGGCTGTTGTGTCTCTAGGCTCTGTTCTTCTGCTTGTGCTACTTCTTCAGAAGTTATTGGTTTCATCAATTCTGTTTGCTCAGGTACGTGTTGTTTAATCATTTCATAGATTTCTGTAACAAAGGTAAACATGTCTCTCTCTGCTTGTTTATGTGTCTCCACCATTATGTGAATATCTTCGCTTTGTACATTTATCTGCTCGTTCACGGTTGAAGTTTCAATGTGATCAAAGATATCAGGTATAGCTTTATCATAGCTATACTGCTCTAATTGAGGTGTTTCTACCTCTATATCTGTAGGGAGTGCATCATGCATGATATTTTTTCCCAGGTAGATAAGTGGTTGTATCGTTGGAACTTCAATGTAAACAGGCAGTATTTCCCAGTCATCAGATGGAGCTTCCTGCTGCCATTGCATATATTCAATTTCATTCGGCAGAACGGTTAATGATTTTTCAGTCTTAAGGATCCGTTCGGTAACGGATGTTTCTGCCATATCCTTGGCAATGGTTTCCTGTGACAAAGGTTCGACATATATATAGGTATCATCTACAAGAGTAATATTTTTTTGTTCATTTGAACTATCCATAGAATCTGTAAAAGTAGTTATACGATTACTGTCTTTATTCGTAGTGGTGTCTGTTTCTGGTTGTACTACATGTATTTGTGAAGTGTGTTTTTCATGTGACACAGGTTCCATTTGTTCGCTGATGTTCATGTTTGCAGATTTTTCTTCAGTGATAGAGGTGTTCACAGTAGCTGTATTCGCGGATAATTCACTAACCTCCTGAGTTGGTTGAACAAGCTCCACGTGAAGCGTGATATCACCATACCG
The DNA here is from genome assembly GCA_964430295.1 of uncultured Gammaproteobacteria bacterium. Lineage (GTDB taxonomy): Bacteria > Patescibacteriota > Microgenomatia > UBA10105 > UBA927 > CAYGFH01. The sequence goes on along the minus strand of CAYSEV010000004.1, from coordinate 58,015 downwards.
GCTTAACTCGCCTTTAAATGTCCTGCCAAAGCGTGTGAATTCAAATCTCCCTTTATCTCCAACTGATTCATCCCAGTTCTGTAATTTCTGTTCAAATCCTGCCATCTTAAAGAGTATTTGTACCTGAGGTTTCTGCGCATCATCAACTGCGGAAAGGTCAGATATATTTCCCATAAAATCAACTTTTCCGGAAGATATATCACATAATCCGCAGGCAGAGCATGCTTCGCATTGTAACGGAGTTGCTGTTTGAAATTGACCCTGTTCTTCATAAACTTGTCTAGTGTCAACTTCAGCATGCATTTGTACCTCCGAGGAAATAAACAGAACACCTACCTGTGTCTAGAAGTCGAAGGGGAGCGCTTCGAAGACGATATTCTCCCTTTAGGCTAAAAACCGAACTGTGTTAAACATATGCACTGTAGTATACCAAAAAAAATATTATGAAGAATATATACAATATATACATGGGTCTATGTATTTTAGTATTTGACATTACCCGGAATTGTGACAATACTAAATATATATGAATTCATTATCACGTCAACATCATAGCTATCAAAAAATATTCGGTCTTGTCTTTGCTATCGCATTCGGTATAGTAGCACTTGCAGCAGGATACCGTGCTCTACAGGGTGGAACTGAAAATCGTTCCAGAGCTTCAGAACAGCGTAATGGATTAACAGTATTTTCTGATGTAGGGGTAAACACCTATGCATTTTCCTCTATTGAGCGGATATATTCATTAGGACTGACTGGCGGATGTGGTACGAATCCACTCCGATATTGCCCAAATGACCCTGTGACTCGTGCACAAGCTGCAGTGCTTCTCATACGTGCACTTCATGGTAAGGATTTTGTTCCGGAAAAAGCGTCTCCTGGCATTTTTGAAGATGTTGCAGATTCAGATCCGATGAGAGGATTTATTGAGCAAATGTATCGTGATGGTATAACATCCGGATGCAGTTCTTCCCCACGTAAGTATTGTCCGACAAAAGCATTAAGCAGAGCTGAACTTGCTGTATTTTTTACAATCGCAGTGCATGGTAAAGGGTATGTTCCTCCTGTTGCTACCGGAGTAGTTCTTTCTGACGTGAATAAGAGTACGTTTGCTGCAAATTATATTGAACAGTTATACAGAGACGGATTAATTTCTACCAGATGGTCAAGTACATCAGAAGTCTCATTGGATTGTGACGGACAATCAGGCAAAGTATCCTATTGTCCTCAAAAAGTTGCATCTCGTGCTCTGATGGCTGTTATGCTTGAACGCTTACTAGATAGACCACAGCTCTTTGCAGATGTCCCTGTAAATCACTGGGCATTCTCATCTATAAATCGTCTGTACAGAAACCATATAACATCAGGATGCCAGCAGAATCCGTTGTCATATTGCCCGGAATCACCTGTTACACGCGGGCAGGCTGCTGTTATGTTGGTGTTAGCCAATAAGGGATCATCATACAGGCCACCAGTAGAATCAACGCCTATTTTTTCCGATGTCGCCGATGGGCATCCATTTAGAGCTTATATAGAAGAACTTTCGCGTGATGGTATTACAAGTGGCTGTGGAGGTGGCAAGTATTGTCCGGATATGCCACTTACACGTGGGCAGGCAGCAGTCTTTATTCTTCGTACCCGTTATGGAAAGGATTATGCGCCACCAGCTGCGGTTGGAGACGTCTTTCTTGATGTACCAAAGAATGCACAATTTGGCGGCTTTATAGAGAAATTCTATACACAGGATGGGTTGACTGCAGGTTGTAGCAGATCACCACTCCGATATTGTCCAAATGATCCAACAACGAGAGCTGCAATGGCTATCTTTTTGGATAGAACCTTTAAGTTAAATTAATATAACACTATGAAAGAACCACAATGTCCAAAATGTAACTCAAATATGGTCAAAGGCTTTATCGGTGATAAGGAAAACTTTGGCCAGCAAACGAGACAAAATTGGGGGACAGGGATACACTCGTTAGGGGTAGGGCTGGATAATGCGCTTCCGATTACTACATATCGCTGCGAGAAGTGCGGATATCTGGAAAGCTACGCTCTGTAGTTTTTTTGCGTTTATGATGTATATTCTTGGGTTTATCATCCTCGGTTTGGTTGCCGGTGCGTTAAGCGGCATTATTGGTATTGGTGGGGGAGTCGTTATCATTCCAGCTCTTGTTTTTATATTTGGTCTCTCTCAGAAAATGGCTCAGGGTACAACATTGGCTTTGCTTGTTCCACCCGTTGGTCTTTTTGCAGCATGGGCATATTATAAGCAGGGATATGTGGATATAAAGATTGCGACTCTCATTTGTATAGGCTTTATTATAGGAGGATTTTTGGGAGGACAGTTTGCGACAGAATTACCCTCAGGCATTATCACAAAAATTTTTGGTGTTATGCTTATGCTCCTCGGGATGAAGATGGCGTTTTTTTAATGTAAGATCAGTGAAATTACATCACCATATGTAATTGCATGTGCTTTCGCATACCCAATTGGAAGTTCTATCACGTGACTATAGTGTGGTGGCCATATATATAATCTATTTGGTTTTAAATTTTCTTTTATTCGTTGTACACAAAATGTGTCGTCCAGAATGAGAACATCTATGGGGTATGTCATTCCAACTGTATGAATGCCAAATCTGGTTTTGAAGTATACAGGGTATGGTTTTTTGGAACCGAGTAAACCAATACTTGCAGATAAAGTCGTTGCAAGATGTGTAGCAGAAATAGTGTGTCGCATATGTATATACGTATATAGTATAGTGATTGCTGTATGGAACTTCTATCTCATGATCAAAAGCTTGCACTGGAATCGCTGCTTGAATGGTACGAAATGGATAGATCCCAGATGCAGTATGTAACTTTAGGTGGATACGCAGGAACAGGGAAAACTACCCTCATCGCTCATTTCAGGCAACAATTAGAAAAAGCATATCCCGGCATTCGTGTCTCGTTTGTAAGTTTCACCGGAAAAGCAGCGAGAGTATTAGCGCAGACAATAGAAAAAACTCTTGCATTGTTTAAAAAAGATACAGTCGGAACAATTCATTCCCTAATTTATTCTCCAGTCGTTAATGAACACGAAGAAATAGTAGGGTGGAAACAGAAAGATGCCATAGATTGTGATCTCATTATCATTGACGAAGCGTCGATGGTAGATGGCATGATATGGGAACATTTAAAACAATACAGAAAACCGATGATAGTTGTTGGTGATCATGGTCAGCTGCCTCCCATTCAGGGAAATTTTAACCTCATGCAAAAAACAGATTTGCAGTTAGAACAGATACACAGACAATCAAAAGATAATCCTATTATAGAGGTGTCTATATTGGCACGAACACACGGGAGCATTCCTATAGGCAGATATGGCAAACATGTAGTGAAATATGATCGGTTACAATCTGAATCACAGGAAGTGCTCGGTGAACTTATGGAATCAAAACGAGCAGAGACACTCCTTTTATGTGGCTTTAATATAACCCGTAAAAAATTAAATGCACATATGCGGTCTTTAGCAGGATTTGAAACACCTGAGCCATCAAGTGGTGATAGGGTTATTTGCCTTCGTAATAATCATAAGAAAAAAATATTTAATGGCATGTTAGGCACTATTAAAAAAATACGATCTGCAGATGAATTATGGTATGAAGCGGAAATAGACATGGATGGTGAAGATACATTGTATTCTGGATTAATTTTCAAAGAACAATTTACTGCAAAAGAATCGCTTAATATGACGGAAAACAGAGCGCGTTCTAAAAATGGAGATTTATTTGATTTTGGATATGCACTTACAGTCCATAAAGCACAGGGAAGTCAGGCAAAACGTGTAATCCTTTTAGAAGAACGTTTTGGGAAAATGTCTGATGATGATTGGAAACGATGGTTATATACAGGTGTTACAAGAGCACAGGAAGAGTTGTATGTATTTGGATAATGTTTCTATCTCAGTGATCATGACTCGGCAAACTGGCAATGATGGCAGCTCCAAGTACTAGTAGAATAACCTGTATGATTGATTCCAATTTAGAATTTTTATGGTGCAGTTCAGGAATGAGATCACTCATTGCTATATAGAGAAAATTTCCGGCAGCAAAAGGAATCAAATATGGAATTATAGAATGAGCCACTGTATCTATCCCTAATACAATCAACGTTCCGGCAATCGCGGTTGTTGCGGAAAGAAAATTATATACAAGTGCTTTCGAATTTGAAAATCCGCTATGGAGAAGGATTGTAAAATCAGCAAGTTCATGGGGAATTTCATGGGCTATGACTGCAATGGTTACAGAAATACCAAGCGGAATAGATATTAAAAATGCGCCTCCTATAACAACGCCATCTATAAAATTATGTATGCTATCTCCAATGAGAGATAAATATCCTGCTACCTTTGCTTCTCCCGGATGATCTCCATCTATATGATGGTGCCAGTTTAATAATTTTTCCAGTGAAAAAAATGTAATGATTCCGGACAAAATAAGTATAAACGCCATATTTGGAAGGTGCTCGGTGCTTTCAGGGATTAAATCAAAAAATGTGCTCCCCAACAGAACTCCGGACGATAATGCTATAAGGGGACTCATGAGTTTCTCTATATGTACTCGTCCGAACAGCAGTAGAACAGCACCTAATAATGAGAGCAAACTCACAATAATGACAGCAGTAATTGCAAGAATATACATCATATTATGCGCACGATTTACAAATTCCAAAAAATTCTAACATATGTCGTGAGACGGTAAATGCGTGTTTCTTTTGTATATACTTTTCTTCTTCAGAGAGGTCAGTTTTTACTGTATATTCTGAAACAGACTTACATTTCATGCAAATCAGGTGATGATGATGGGATAGAGAAGTCAGTTCATATCTCTTTTTTCCATCTCCGAAATCAATTTCTGAAATAATATTTTTTTTCAGTAATGTCGAGAGTTCTCTATATATGGTTGTTTTATTTACCTGGAGTGTATCTATGAGTATTTGTGCATCAATAGGTCCCGTAGCCTGTGAAAAATACAGTATGCAATTTTTCCGTACACTTGTACACTTCAATCCGTTTTGTTTTAGTAAGCGTATGATATCTGCATCGTTCATAAATGGTATGATAATGCAACTTAGTTGCATTTGTCAATAACGCAAGATTCTCCCTGTTCTATTTGGATTACTGTACTGTTGGGGTTGGGGATGATGTGTAATCATCACCCAAAAGAATTTTTATATTGAACTCATCAGATGTATGAGTATCATATACAACGGTTTGCACATTTAATAACTTCAGTATAGAAGCAATATCATTTGCCTGAATGGCTTTGTTATATACAGTAATGATAGTCTTATCTGTCTTTTCTTTGCTGTTTACCGGTTCAACGGTTTGTATAGAGGATTTTTGCAGTAAATCTGTAACCTTCAGTGCCAATCCTGATTTTTTCGTTCCGTTTTCTACTCGCACAATGGCAGGTGTCTGTTCCGGCTTGCCTGCATAGATATCCGCTATCCAAGAATGTATTTTTGACCAATTATCTATGCCCTCTTTAGGTGCCAGAATAGAAGCACCTTTTTCTGATGTCGTAATATTTAGGAAATTTTTATCTGTTAGAGCATATGTATGTATCTCATATGAACCTATATCTCCAGCATATTGTAACAATGCTTTTATATCTGAAAGCGTTAAATCTGTTTTTAAATCGTTGCCTAAACTTTCTATAAACGGAATGACTTTTGGTATAAATCCTGCTGACATAATCTGTTGTTTTACGGCAAGAATTAAATTCCGTTGACGTCTGGCCCTACCAAAATCTGAGCCATCTACTGCACTGTGTCTGGACCGTACATATTCGAGTGCTGTTGTCCCATTCATATGAGTGGTGCCTTTATCAAAATGTAAATGCTTATATCTGCAAGAGAAATACTCCCATAATTGTGGCTCTGCTGAAACTGTTGCAGTAAATTTTTCTATTTCATCGCTACTATGACCACAGGATTCGTCAGGAACCACATCCAGTGGGTATGCAAAATCGTCAAATGTCGTATCTACCTGCACATCAACACCACCAAGTGTATCTATTGTATTTTTGAATCCTGCAAAGTCTATGGCAACCATATAATCAATGGACTGCCCTAATACTTGTGATGTTACATATTTAGCAAGATTTGCTCCGCCTGACTCTCCTGTATATGCTGATGGTTTGTTAGGGTATCCTTTATCATCCAGACCGATTTGGTATGCCGCATTAATTTTCCAGTGATCTGAGGTACCAGCAGTGCTGGGGATTGTTATCCATGTATCCCGTGGGATGGAGACCAAATATATTTTTTTTGCTGATGGATCGACTCGTGCCGCTATCATTGAATCGGTAAGATATGTTCCATCGTGTTTTCCACCCGCATATCCGAGTAGAAGTATACTAAACGGTTTCTTATGTGCTATTTTTTGCTCGAGCGTAACATATACTTCATCAGGTTTTTTTTGAGATTTTATTAACGACTTGTCAGTAATTGATCGAATTTGAATATATACGAATAGGCCCCCCAAAAGGAGTATGGTTATGAGTATCCCTATAACGATTTTCCATTTCATATAGTCCTCTGAGTATATCAGGCCCTTTGAACGATCTCAATTCAGATAGTATCTGATCTGATTCTGAAAATAAGCTGGAGATAGTGATGTTTTCAGCATATCTTCAGGTATGTTTGATGTTATACAATGGAGGTCGTTTGTTTTCTATATATTCGCACTATGAACATAGTAAAACGATTAACAATTACGTCCGAGCATATACTCATACTATGTATAACGCTCTTCATCGTGTATTTTTCCACAGTATCTATACTGAGGCATGAAAATTTTCATTCACGAAGACTGGATCTTGGAAACATGGATCAAACCGTTTGGAATGTATGGCATGGAAATGGTTTTACGCTCACTGATCCAACAGGTACTGTTCAGGAATCACGATTAGCAGTGCATGCGGATTTTTTGTTGATACTTCTTGCACCACTGTATGCAGTATGGTCAAGTCCTAACTTGTTAGTATTTGTACAAGCATTAGTTGCCGGATTAGGTGCTATACCTGTATATTGGATCGCCTATAGCACGCTTCGTTCAAAAAAACTGGCACTATTATTTTCGGGTCTCTATTTATTATATCCACCCATGGAGAGAAAAATGCTCCATGATTTTCATGCAGTATCTCTTTCAACAACATTTCTTCTCTATGCGTATTGGTATATGCAGCAAAAAAAATATATGGTATTTACGTTATTTGCTGTGTTGGCAGGATTGGGGAAGGAAGATGTTTGGATCGTCACTGGACTATTTGGAATATATATTGCTCTTCATAAAAAAAATATGCTATTTGGGAGCATAGTTTTTGCCATTTCCGCCTTCATTTTCTATGTATTATTTTGGATTGCTATACCCGCTGTTACTCCTGAAAAGCAGCATTTTGCATTAGTATATCTTTCGGAATATGGAGGCAGTCTAAATGAAATACTCAAAGGTATTCTTACAAAACCGTTATCTGTACTTCAAACACTTATAGCACCTGACAGATTATATTACTACGCACAAATAGTATCTCCATTTGGATTCTTGTCACTTCTATCTCCGTGGTCACTTGTATTTGCATCTGCCAGTTTATTAGTTAATACGCTCAGTAATAATCAGCTCATGAGACAGATAGATTATCAATATGGAAGTATCATAACGCCTTTTATTACAATCTCTTCTATATATGGGTTTGCTATCCTTCGGAAAAAAATATCTTCCCGCATACTTACAGTATATCTGTCTATATGCATGCTAGTAACCGTCTATTTATGGGGAGAATTACCAGTAGGTAAATCTCAGTGGTTTTGGTTTTTTATTACACCCATACCGGAAAAACAAAGTTTGCAGCAAATTAAAAAACAAATTAGTTCAGATAAAACTGTCTCAGCAACCAATAATATAGGCGCGCATTTTACACAAAGGCAGTTTTTATATAATTTTCCTATACATGCAGAGACTTCAGATTATATTGTGGTATATTTAGGTGATCCATATGCATGGCCCAGCGGAGAAGCACAGCGTGATCAGGTAGATAAATTGTTACATAATCCTCAGTATGAGGTTTTGAAACAGGAAGGAAATCTTTTTGTCTTTAAACGAATATAGTATGAAAAAACAACATCTCTATAGTATTGTTATTCCTGTCTATAACGAATATGAAAGTTTAGAACAGCTTGTGATGCAAACTGCTTCTTTTTTTGACCGTAGAAAAGAACAATGTGAATTTGTGTTTATTGATGATGGTAGTACAGATAAATCTTATGAAGAACTCATACGATTGAAAAATAAAAAAATGTGTCATATGACTGTTATCAGATTTCGAAAAAATCTCGGCAAATCTGCAGCACTTCAAGAAGGATTTTTACATACAAAAGGGGATATGATTATTACGTTGGATGCCGATTTACAAGATGATCCACAAGAATTAGCTCCCGCTATAGATATGGTACATAAGGATACAGCCGATCTTGTCGTTGGGTGGAGGAAAAAAAGAAATGATGAGTCAGGTAAGATAAAGCTATCTCATATATTTAATGGAATCGTTTCACGATTTTTTAACCTATCTCTTCACGATATGAATTGTGGGTTAAAAGTTATGAAGCAATCTGTTGCAGCGGAACTGGATTTATACGGAGAACTGCATAGATTTATTCCCGTCCTCGCTGCCTCTCGTGGTTTTCGTGTTAATGAAATTATCGTAAACCATCATTCACGAAAATTTGGCGTATCGAAGTTTGGGCATGAACGTGTTATTCGTGCGGCGTTCGATTTACTTACAACCATTTTTATTACATCGTTTAAAACCAGGCCCATGCATGTCTTTGGGATGGCTGGTGGGATTCTTAGTATGTTAGGAATAATTCCGCTTATATATTTAACGTATTTACATTTCATAGGAATTTCTATAGGGAGACGGCCATTACTTCTTATGGGAATTTTATTTGTTTTGTGTGGAGTTCAACTCATATCTACAGGACTTCTCGCTGAATTATTGGTGCATTATCAAAATAAACGAAGTCAAACACCGATTGATTCTATTGTTGAATAACTCCCCTGCCTAATGCGTGTGATGGCTAATCCCAAAAAATGACCAGAATAGTATTGCACTACATAGAGGAAATATAATCCTGGTTATATAGTGTCCGGTCTTCATATATCCTTTTTTACGTAAAAATTTTTCAAATCTCAATGCTTCTAGTAGTAGAAGAAAAACAATTGCAATATATGCTGCTATCATGATTTCTGTTAGATGGAATAGATGTATTGTAACGGTAACACTATGTATAAGAATAAGGATTGCACACACATATACAGTTCTATGAAATTTTTTCCAATATATGCCCATATATTTTTTAATAGAGGAATACGATGTGATTGTAAGAAGCAATAGAATGACTATAGCAACTGTACCGACTACGATTGAAAATCTATATTTCGTGCTCCAAACTGATAACCCTGTAAACCCTCCGATGAATCCGAAGAATCCAATATATGCATGAATACATGCATATATGCATGCGCAAATACCAAAGGCTTGTCTTCCGATAATTGCAAAATTCTTATATGGGATAGAAGGGAAGACAACATAGAGTGGACTAATGATGAGAGATAAATACAGATTTAGAAGTGATAAGAATCCAAACCATTGGATGGTAGAAATGGTTGAATGATGAAGAATAGCAAGAAGATACAAATACATGCCAATATATGCATTTATGCCATAAATGATCAGTTGAATAGGTATATTAAAAGGCATACACAGATAGTATACACAAACGGATCCATAATGATGGATCCGTTTGTGTGGATATATCCTTTTGTCTAGTTATTTTTGTGCAGGAGATGCTTCCATTCCTCTGAATACTGGATTAAGTTGAATATTAACTGCAGTCAGACTCCCATCTGAATTTTCTGTACCAAACACGCTGACTTTTTCACCGGTTTTCAGATCCTCTTTTGCAGCCTGTGATGCCTTATTGATAGACACTTTTTCTGATAACACAATGATTTTTGTAGATCCATCGACCATTTTTACAGTCATTGTTTTTCCATCTGTACTGAGAATCTCTCCAGCAACAGGTCTATTTCCACCTACGCCTCTCCCTGACCCTCGTTGTCCTGCAAATTGACCTGATGCACCATTTGGTCTTTGTCCTCCAAATTGTCCCATCATAGCTTGTCGATTTTTTGATGTCTGGTATGATTCATATTTCATACCACCAAAAAAACCTGCTGCTCCAATTGCCACACATAAGGCAATTGCTGTAGTTGAAATTGGTCCAGTTGTTTCTTTCATATGTTCCTCCTAGTAATAGCGAAATTGTATATATATTTTCTGAAATATTGCTGAAATATTCTCGTTTATATACTGCGCAGTCTATTCGTATCGGAGCGCTTCGATAGGCTGTAAATCTGCAGCTTTTCTTGATGGGTACCATCCAAAAAGAACGCCTATTCCTGCAGACACTGCAAATGCGAGTATGATAGCTTGTGCAGAAATAACAAACGGTACACTCATTGCCTTTGTCACCCCAAAGGAAATGCCAATGCCAAGAAGTATGCCAATAATACCTCCGGTAAATGTGAGCATAATAGACTCTGTTAAAAATTGGAGTGTAATAGCTTTTTTCTTTGCACCCAGAGCTTTACGAAGTCCAATTTCTCGAGTTCTTTCTGTCACTGTTACCAGCATGATATTCATAATACCAATGCCGCCGACCAATAATGAAATCGCAGCAATTCCAGATAATAGTGCCGTAAATGTCCCGGTTGTTGATGATGCAGCATTCAATATGTCTGCTTGTGAAAATATAGCAAAATCTGCCTGGGCTGGAGATGATAGTCTATGTTTAGAAAGTAATAGGTATCCTACTTCGTTTTGGGCGTCGATCATGACATCAGAATTTTTTGCTTCAAGCGCTATAGTACTTACATAGTCTGTTCCAAAAATTTGTTTCTGAGCTGTTGAGAGGGGAATATAAATGATATCATCCTGGTTTTGAAATCCGGACCCTCCCTTGGATACTGTCATCCCAATAATGGTAAATGTTTTTCCGCTTATGCGAAGCGATTGTCCGATAGGTGAAGAATTTTCACCGAATAAATCTGTTGCAACTTGCGAACCAATGACTGCGACTTTTGTCATTCCGTCTACATCACGCTGTGTTATGAATGATCCTTGCTCAATCGTAACTTTATGGACTTCCGTATATATTGGTACAACGCCAATGACCTGCGTATTTGTATTTGCTTTTCCTGTTGTAACCTGTGTCCTTCTGGATAATTCGGGTGATACATTTTTGACAGTTGTTATTTGTTGTGATGATGAGATTGCTTTTGCATCATCGAGCGTCAGCGTATTGCCTCCACCAGCTGCACCTCTCACAGCTCCTGACTGTTGACCTCCTGGCATAACAGTCAGTAAATTGGCTCCCAGAGACTGGATTTGAGATTGAATTGACTGTTGTGTCGCTTGTCCTAAAGAAACAAGTGCTATAACACTTCCGATGCCAATAACTATGCCTAAAATAGCTAAACCAGTACGCATTTTATTTACTGTCAGCGTCCGTATGCTTTCAAATAGTAATTCCATGTAATCCATCATATTTATGAAACCCTTCGTTGTTTTGCGTTCTTTTTGTCACTTATAATTGTGCCGTCTTTAATAAAAATAATTCTCTTTGCATGTTCTGCAATGTCAGGTTCATGGGTAATCATTACTACTGTATGACCATCATCATTTAATTTTTGAAATATAGTCATAATTTCCTCAGCCTGAGCTGACGCAATATTACCTGTTGGTTCATCGGCCAAAAGCAATGCAGGATCAAGGGTTAATGCTCTCGCTATAGCAACACGTTGTTGTTGTCCTCCTGATATCTGATTGGACGTATGAGTGAGTCTGTCACCCAGTCCTACAAGTTTGAGAAGTTCCGTTGCCTTTTGGATGCGTTGTGCTTTAGGAATACCTGCATACATCATCGGTACCATTACATTTTGAAGTGTGGTCGTCCGTGGAAGGAGATTAAACGCCTGAAAAATAAATCCAATTTTTTTATTTCTGATATCTGCAAGATCATCATCTTTCAATTTCTCAACATTTTCTCCATCAAGGATATATTCTCCTTTCGATGGTAAATCCAGGGCTCCGAGTATATGCATGAGTGTGGATTTTCCTGAACCAGATGGGCCCATGATAGCAACGAATTCACCTTTTTTGATGGTAAAAGATACATCATGAAGCGCTACAGTTTCCATTCCATCCATGGCGTAGATTTTCGACAAATGTCGTGCTTCAATAATCGGTTGCGTATTCATGTCATTACCGTCCAATTCGTGTGGTTGCTCCTCCAACTCCGCGTCCGCCGAACGCGCTAAAAGGGGAGGTTGTTGATGTAGTTTTCGTGGTAGATGTGGAAGTGCTTCCTGTGACAACGACATCACCTTCAGAAATGCCACTGATAATTTCTGTTTGTGTGTCATTACTTGATCCTGTTTGTACAGTAACAGTAGATACAACAGAATTTTTCATAACTCTCACAGTTGTCGTATCATTTTGTGTTTGGATAGCGGCAGATGGAACAAGAACAACATCATCCTTTGTTGCGGTAATAATTTTAGCGGTAGCGGACATGTTTGAAAAAATATCACTTGATGCTACATCAAGTTTTATAATTGCAGGGTATGAAGTTACACCGGAAGAGACACTTCCAACTGTATCAATACTTATAATAGTTCCCGTAAATGTTTTATCAGGAAGAGCATCTAACAAAATCGTTGCTTTATTTCCGATTTTTACTTTTGGTGCATCTATCTGTGCTAATTGGACTGTCACTTGAGGTGCGGCTTCGGTAATAATGTTTGCTATCCGCTGCGATGTGGAATTTCCTGTTGAACTGGTTTGGGATGTCAAAACCGCTCCTATTTGTAAAGAAAGTCCAGTGACGGTCCCTGAGATTGGTGCATAGATTATTGGAGATGCCTGTTGATACGATGCCCATGCACTTGATACAGATGTTTGTGCCTGTGCGATAACTCCCTGTTGTGTTTTAAATTTTGCTTCTGCTGCCAGCCAGTCATCGTTTGTACTTGAAAAAGCAGGCAAGTTCCGCTGATCTGTATTTGGTGATCCATCAGGATTTGTGTATGTGGAATTTTGAGCTTTTTTCATATATGTATCCCACTGTGTAAATAATGTTGATTGCAACGAATAGTAATTTGCATTTGCACTATCAAGAGAATTTTTCGCACTTAAATATGATGCATACGCCTGTGATGATCTTTGTTTTCCTTCCATATCTAAATCTATTTCAGCAATAGGATCACCTGCTTTGACCTGTTGGCCATTCGTTACGAATATTTTTTTAACAACACCAGATGTTTGTGTTGACACAGAAGCTGAATTAGCTGCAGATATTTGCCCGGATGCAGAAATAGATACGATAAGCGTTCCTTTTTCTGCCGTTTCGGTAGTATAGGAAATACTATTCTTTTTAGAAGAAAAGATTCGTGTATACCCAAACCATACAAGAGTGATGACTATACCAATACTTAGTATTTTAAGGAGAGGAGAAAATTGTTTAAATTTCTGAAATGCAGATGCAATATACTTTTTTAGATTATCAATACTTTTCATATATATAGTATTGTACGTACGAAAACTGAAAGTCACCTGAAATCAAACAGACGGTATCGTGATTGTAAATGTTGACCCTTTTGTGAGTTCGCTTTTTACATCAATGGTCCCATTATGAATCTGGGCAAGATGTTTTGCAATGGAAAGCCCTAACCCATATCCTGAAGCTCCATTTTTTGTTCTTGCCGTATCAGCTCTATAGAATCTATCAAAAATATACGGTTGATCCTTTGGATCTATTCCTATGCCCTGATCGGAAACAGAGACGTGTACATATTTTTCAAATTCTTGAGTATCTATTGTGACAGTGCTGCCTTCTGGACTATATTTGATGGCATTTTCCAGGAGTATCCCTAACAGTTCAATCATGCTTTCTTGATGCGCATATATAGATCCGGCTGCATGCGTAGTTTCTATGTGTATTTTTTTTGCCTTTGCGATAGAGGCAATAGTTGTAACTGCTTTATTTACTATATCATTCATTAATACATGTTCTTTTTGAATATAGCTTCCTGCAGTTTCATATTGTGCGAGCTTAAGGAGTGCATCAGTAAGCAGTTGCAGTCTATCTGTGTCAATAATGCCATCACGAATCGTTTGTTTAAGTTCCTTTAGCGTCGCATGCTTGTCCCGAAGGCTTACCTCCAGTGAACTTTTCAATGATGTAAGAGGTGTCCTCAGTTCATGTGAGGCATCTTGAATAAACCGATGCTGTTCATCGACCATTTCCTGAATAGGTCGCAGTGTCCTTCCCGCCAGAACATATCCCAATCCACCGGCTATGGCTATAATGCCTCCATTTATAAGGATGAGTGTATAAAGAATTCTATATTTCGTCTCATTTATAAGATCAGGGTCATAGGGAATTTCAGGTTCATTTTGAGGTGGAATAATGCTAAAAGGAGTACGTTGCCGTTCAATTCGTAGTCTTTGCACCCTCGCGAACCTCTCAACTTCTCGTGATAAAAATGTATATATAACAGCACTGAAAGCAAAACTGACACACATGATTATCAATAGGTACCATGCTGTTAGTTTAAGACGTGCTGATTGAAACATAGTTATAGTGAGATTTTATACCCAAATCCTCTCACCGTCTGTAATAAAGGTTTTTCTTTTGGAAAAGGGGCATCGATTTTTGATCGTAAATTTTTTATGTACACCTCAACAGTATTAGGGAGAATATCTGCATCATAATCCCATACATGTGATATGATTTGGGTTTTTGTTAGCACTGTATTCGCATGTCGTATAAGATACTCGAGAAGTGAAAATTCTTTACTGGACACCTGGATGGTAGTGCCACTTCGTTTTACTTCAAATGTTGTTGTATTTAATGATAGTGTCCCGATCGTGAGGATATTTGTTGCCGTTTGCTTAGGGCGTCTAATAAGTGCTCGAATACGTGCTATGAGTTCTTCAAATGCAAAAGGTTTCGTAAGGTAATCATCTGCTCCGGAGTTTAAACCTAGTACCTTATCCTGCGTTTGTCCTTTTGCGGTGAGCATGATAATAGGGACGTGATTGCCGTTTTGGCGTAGCTGTTTGCATACAGATATACCATCTAATCCCGGAATCATCAGATCCAGGACAATCGCATCATATTCCTCGGACATAGCTAAATCGTATCCCTCTACACCATCGTATGCAGTATCCACTGCGTATGTTTCTAGTTCTAATCCTTTTTTAATCGATGCGGCGATTCTATGTTCATCCTCGATGACCAATACTCTCATACTATGTATTATATGATGTTACCTGAAAATAACCTGAATACTGCCAGTGTATATATCCTGCTATACTAATACTGTATGGTATATAACAAACTCACAAAAGAAGAATCTGATATTCTCCTAAAAAAACAAACGGAACCTCCATTTAGCGGAGAATATGAGAACTTTTTTGTTGAAGGCACATACGTGTGCCGGCAATGTAATACACCTCTGTATACATCTGATTCAAAATTCCATTCTGGATGTGGATGGCCTAGTTTTGATCAGGAAATAATAGGAAACGTAAAACGGACAGTAGATAGTGATGGTAGGAGAATTGAAATCACGTGTGCTGTTTGCGATGGGCATTTAGGACATGTATTTGAAGGAGAGAGATTTACTCCTAAAAATACACGGCATTGTGTGAATTCGTTATCACTTAAATTTATCCCTAAACATGCTGAAAAATAATGAGACGATCGTGTTAGGTGGTGGGTGCTTCTGGTGTGTTGAAGCTGTTCTTACTCAGTTGACTGGGGTTGCATCAGTTACACCCGGATATGCTGGGGGATCTGTGCCAAATCCAACATATGAACAGGTATGTACTGGTCGTACAGGACATGCTGAAGTTGCAAAAGTTGAATTTGATCCATCGCTTATTCCACTTTCAGACCTATTGCTTATTTTTTTCCATACACATGATCCGACAACTCTCAATCGACAAGGAGCAGATGAAGGAACACAGTATCGATCTATTGTTCTATATACATCACAAACGCAGCAGCAGATTATCGAAAAAATGTTACAGGAATTGAATGTATCTGGCGAATTTAAATCTCCTATTGTCACAGAAGTAAAAAAACTTGACGTATTTTATCCGGCAGAATCCTATCATCAATCATATTATGAAAAAAATTCATACCAACCATATTGTCAGGTCGTTATATCTCCAAAAATTGCTCACCTCAAAGAACGATATGCGACGAAACTAAAGAAAAAATAGTTAAGAAGATCTTTTCTTTTTCCATTCCACAGATGTCAGAAGTGGTGCGTAAATATCATCCTCTATAGCAATAGATAAACTACCTAACTCAGTTGGGGTTGGATTTCTATCCTGGAATTCAACAAAGGGTACATCGGTTATATATGCCAACGGTGTCTGTTCGTTTGATTCTCCCATGACTACAACAGCGGCTGTTGCGAGTGCATCTGCAACATTCACTTTTGTCATAGTTAGTGGCTTGCCAAATACATCCGGCTTACCGATGAAATCATTCAGTGCAGAAAATCCGCTATGTGCTATAGATGTTCCGGTTGTGCCCCAACGAAGTGGGGTAGTTCTGCTGTCTGTAATGATAACACCTATATGTGTATTGGGGAATTTTTTACAAAGATATTCGCGCGCGGTGTTTGCAGATACTTGTGGATTTTTTGGCCAAAAGATGACATGTCCATCTCCATTCGATTCATCTATACCAGCAGACGGTATAAGCTGATTATTTTTTATTGTTAGTGTGACATCATATTTGTTTTGGGATGGATCTATATAATAATCTGCTTCACTCATTGCAAGTATATTTTTTGATCGATCACCTTTTATACTCGTATTTCCTTCACAAAGTGAAACGATTTTTGAAGTAATGACAATGATAGTATCCTCAGAAATAGTTGTAAAATATGCATCAAGTAACTGTTCTATAGATGTCTGATTTGGTCTAATTTTTTCTGTTTTAATTGTCTTGATTTGCATAGTATGTGTTGAACTCGTATACGGTATGAACTGTTCCTTTTGTATTTAATTGTGTGCGCTCGATTACATTTGCATGCGTTTCCAGATCTAAGTGATCTGCGAGAGGAAGTCCCTCGCCTAATATAACGGGCTCTACAGTAACATGAAACCTATTGATTAAGCCTGTCTGAGCGAATTCGGTATAAACCTGTGAACCACCTGCAATAAGCATAGATGTATATCCCCTTTGTTCCATGGCTTCTACAAGAGGTATTGGTTCAGCAGATATAAATTCTAGTTCATTTGGTATCATATCAGATTCATATTGTTGAGGTGTATGCGTGAGAACAATTCGAAGAATCTCCGGAGATAGACGTAATTGTCCTTTTATTGCCTCATAGGTTTTTCTTCCCATAACTATAAGTGAATAACCGGATTTAATTTCTGTAAATAACTGCTGATCTTCAGGTGAAACCCAAGAATATGCATCGCCTTTATTATCAGCTAATTTTCCATCTTTTGAAGTAACTGCCACAGCCTCAATATGCATAACGGTATTGTATCGTACTTTTTTATTTTGCACATGTCGGCCATGCGCTAGGGCCACGGGTAGACAATACAAATGCTGCGGTGCGAATAGACTCCTCAGCGTTAAACCGCAAGTCAGGGTTCGTGTCCATGCCCATCAGTTTACGATTTGCGGTCCATGTATTCGGAGAAAACTGATACATGCCGGCATATATCCAATTAGTCGCATTTGTTCGAAGTCCTGTTTCACACGCTGCTATATTCCAGAGTTTTTGCCTATCTACACTGTAGTGATTTGCATATGTTGTAAACCATTCATCCAATTGTGCGGATGTTATATTCATAGGTGTAGGAGTAGGGGAGTTTGTCGGTGTAGGCGTAAACGAAGGAGTTGGGGTTGGTGTGTATGTCGGTGTAGGCGTAAACGAAGGAGTTGGGGTTGGTGTATTAAAATCCAATACCACAGGATGACCATCATGTGTTGATAGTGCAGGCGTTGTCTTATGTGCAATATTCAGTGCGAGCAGTATCGACAAAAGTAGTCCTTTCATATGTGTTTTTGAAATTATATACCATTTCGAAAAAAGCGACGTATGTGAGATACTGTCTGCATGAACGTATTACTTCTTGGAGCAAGCAGTTATTTGGGGGCACGGGTATATATGGATCTTCGTGATTCATATAACTTAACTGGCACGTACTCCACGCATAATCTGAATAATACATTCACACATCTTGATATTACAGATGAACAGTCCGTGGTTACACGTATCAAAATACTGAGTCCGAATGTTATTATTCACTCCGCCAACAACGCGAACCCTGTCTGGTGTGAATCTCACCCAAAAGAAGCCGTGCTCGTTAATCAGACATCGATGAATCATATTATTCGCGCGGCGAGTGAAGTGAATGCGGCTATTATCTATATTTCTTCATTTTCGGCTGTTGATGATACGACGGTCTATGGGAGAACAAAATATGCATCGGAGGAAGTATTGAAATCATCTGGGCTTAGGTACTGCATCCTGCGCCCTTCTCTTATCGTAGGAATGAGTCCGAACACAACAAGTGACCGTTCATTTAATAGAATGCTCTCGCAAATAGAAGCGGGGAAACCTGTTAAATATGATACCGAATGGAAATTTCAACCCACTTATATTGCACAACTATCAGGAACTATACATGAGGTTATGAATAAAAATCTGTATGGACATACAATTCATGTTGCGTCAAAGGAAATAGTCAGTCGATATACAGTATGTTCGGACATTCTTTCACCATTTGGAATATCTGTGAAGCCCATACAAAAAAGCGATCATGGAGTAATTCTTATGGATTCCTGTGAGCTTCTTTCAACACTCAAGTTACCGGAATATTCTTACGCAGAATTGATACAGAACATTATTGATGAAATACATCGGAAAGGGGAATTTGTAGTATGAATACAAAACTATCTGTCGGGTTTATTGGGTTGGGACTTATGGGAAGTCCGATGGCAAAACATATTCATGCGGCAGGATTTCCTCTTGTTGTTTATAACCGATCCACGTCAAAAACAGAAGAGTTTAAAAGACTCGGTATTCAGGTCGTCACATCTCCAAAAGAACTTGTATCTTTGTGCGATGTGATCATCACAATGGTGACAGCAGCGCGTGATGTGGAGGATGTGTTGTTTGGTCAGCATGGTGTTGTCACTATAAAAGGAAAAACTCGCATGGTTGTCGACATGAGTACTATTGGACCAACATCTGCCATATCTATTGGAAAAAAATTGAAGACATACGGATTATCCTTTCTAGATGCACCGGTTACCGGTGGGACGTATGGTGCACAAAGCGGAGAACTTACAATATTTGTTGGAGGTTCTAAAGATATATATACAATCCTTCATCCGCTCTTTGAAGCGATGGGAAATAATATACAGTACATGGGAAATATAGGATCAGGACAAGCTATCAAGATGATAAACAATTTTCTGATAGCGAGTTCTCTTGTGGCATTATCAGAAGGCATGAACTTAGCTGATGATATGGGATTATCTCGTGATGTTCTCGCAAAGGCACTCGTGACAACGCCGTCTGTTTCCCTTGCCATGGCTCGAAAAATTCAAAACTATGTAACTCACATATATCCTATGAATTTTACAATAAAAAATATGCGTAAAGATCTCACTCTCGCGTCAAAAGAAGCAAAACATCTGAATGTATATACGACGCTATCTCATGTATTAGAAATGTATACGAAGGCAGATGAATCACAGCTGTCGGACTGCGACTACTCGCAGATTATAGATGTTATTTCAAAACATTCATGATAGTCTATAGGAAGAGGTGATATATGCCATATATAAAACAAGAACAACGACCACAGACTGATGCGAGCATCGAACCGCTTATTAGCTACCTGACATCTCTCCCCATGGAAGAACAGGATGGTGCGCTGAATTACGCAATGACACGTGTTATTAAAGCCGTATATCCCAAAAAATATTTTCATTTTAATCGTGCGTTGGGTGTTTTGACTGCGATAACACATGAGTTATATCGGCATATTATTGGTCCGTACGAAGACGAAAAAATACAAGAGAATGGGGATGTACGATAATGCTGTATGGAAGAGTATACGCTTTTAGCTGAAATATACGATATTCTTAATCCAAAAGACGAAGTGTATCTTCAAAAACCTTTTTTTGAAGAGTTGGTTCGTACGTATGGAGTGTCGACAGTATTGGATTGTGCGTGTGGGACTGGGATTCATTTAGCATTGTTCCATCAAATGGGTTTACAGCCATTTGGCTCAGATATCTCCGAAGACATGCTTCGAGTTGCAAAATTAAACTTGCAGGGGACTACGATACCACTCAAAAAAGAAGATTTTCGATCATTGGAACAATCCTGGCATGATACATATGACATGGTTGTCTGCCTGACAACCAGCCTTCCATATATGCGTACAGATGATGAGTTGAAGATAGCACTTCAATCTATGTATGACAGGTTAAATCCCGGGGGAATCCTGGTTATCACAAGCGGCATCACAGATTCTTTGCTGGATGCTCAGCCAAAGTTTATCCCTGCGAGAGTGAATCAGAATGATGCATTCTATTTTGTTTGCGAGTATACAGAGAATACAATGACGTTTAATATTTTATATGTAAAAAAAGGTCCGGAAGTAATGGAACATGTGTTTACGTCTACTACCTATAACGCTATGAGAAAATCTGTTGTACATGCAGCTCTTACAACGATTCCTTTCTCTACTATTTCATATTTTGGCGATTATGATTTTTCTGACTATACTCCTGAATCAAGCAAAAATCTCATCATTGTGGCACAAAAATGATTGAAGATTGGATATATACTATTCCCGGCTGGCTTACACCTCATGAAGGAAAATTTTTGTTTTCATCTGCTAAATCCATCATACATATCCCGGGTACTGTTGTAGAAATAGGCAGTTTTCAAGGTAAATCAACAATATTTTTGGCAAAAGCAGGCGTACATGTTACTGCTGTTGATCCTCATAAAGGCAATGTGAGTGGCGGGACGTTATCTCCAACATACAAATCTTTTCTTACGCATCTTAGTCGTGCACATATTCAGTCACTTGTTCATCCAGTTGTTGCTACTTCAAAACAGGCGATAATTTCCTGGAAAAAACCTATTTCATATCTGTTTATAGATGGTTTGCATGACTATACTCATGCAAAAGAGGATTATGTGCTATGGTCTCCATTTGTAATTGATGGGGGTATTATCGCAATGCATGATGCCTTTTGTGGATGGGATGGAGCCGGAAAAGTGGCAAGCGAGTCCATTGTTCATGGAAAAGGGTTTAGGGAAATCGGAGTTGTAGGATCAATAATTTATGGGGTAAAGGGTCACTCCAGTTTCATTGAACGGATAGCTTTAGTATTCAGAAGAAGTATTATAGATCTTTGCCAAAGCATCTATAAAAAAGAGTTTATCCCAAATCGAATACGTTTTATACTCGTACACAAATTGTTGAGAATTTTATTACTCAATAGGTTCTCCGCACTTCTTACTAGTGTCTAACCCATCGGGAAAAGATGCCATTAGGAAGCATGTTTCCGGTAGAGGATTCTTTTAACATAAGTTCTCCGCTTTCAATTGTTCCCTGCATGTCTGAGGTTAGATCCTTCATGAGTCTGTCAAGAACTATGGAAGAAATATCTGATGTATATGCATTCAGTAATATAAATGCTGCCTCCGGTGAAAGGATATGTTTACATGCATCAAGAAGAAGTGGAAGGTGCTCTTCCAGTTTCCATACTTCACCTTTGGATCCTCGTCCAAATCGGGGTGGATCCAAAATAATACCATCATAGACATTCCCGCGCTTTGCCTCACGAATGACAAATTTATAGGCATCATCCTCAATAAAGCGTACTGGTTTATCAATCAGATTTGACGCAATCATATTTTCTTTTGCCCAGGTTATTGTACTTTTGGCAGCATCCACATGGGTGACGTTCGCTCCTGCAGATAAACAAGCCATAGTAGCGCCACCCGTATATGCAAATAGGTTCAATACTCGCAGTGGCCTGTGGTTAATGACGCGCATAAGCCATTCCCAATTTGATGCCTGCTCAGGAAATATACCTACATGTTTGAACTCTGTAGGGCGAAGGGTGAATATAAGTGATTTGTATTGGATGTGCCATGGAGTTGGCGGGGTTTGGCGGATAGTCCAGGTTCCAGTTTTTGGATCAGTGCGAGTAAACACTGCATGCGCGTTGTTCCAGAGTTCAGGATGAGATTTATTCCAAAGCGCCCGGGGATCTGGTCTTGCAATTATATAGGTGTCAAATCTCTCAAGCTTCTCACCATCGCCTGAATCAATAAGTTCGTATGTATTCCACTGTGTG
The DNA here is from genome assembly GCA_964430295.1 of uncultured Gammaproteobacteria bacterium. Lineage (GTDB taxonomy): Bacteria > Patescibacteriota > Microgenomatia > UBA10105 > UBA927 > CAYGFH01. The sequence goes on along the minus strand of CAYSEV010000004.1, from coordinate 35,467 downwards.
GGGTATTCAATTAGAACATTCACATGCGTATTATAACAAACTCACTATGAATCCTTATAGTCGTCTGGTATCATTAGGCCATGAAACGCATGCTTTTAGTATTTGCTCATCCGGACGATGAATCTTTTTCATCAGCTTCAACTATTGCTAAATATGCAAAGATGGGTTGGGAAATCGACCTTATTTGTGCTACACGTGGTGAACAGGGAGAAACGGGTATGTTGGGTGAAAAATCCCCTAAAGAGTTAGGCGCTATCCGTTCAAAAGAGCTGGAAATGGCAGCGTCATATCTCGGTATTTCGACTATTACATTTCTCACATACATGGATGGCACCCTGAAATCCGATCCACCCGGACAGTTAGAGGAAATTATTTATCAGAAGTTAATCGAACTAGTTCCGGATATTGTTATTACATTTGATACGACCGGCATAAGTAATCATCCGGATCATATAAGAGTCTCTTTTGCTACGACATTTGCGTTTCAAAAATATGCATTTCAAATTCAAAATGCTCTCAAAGATAATCCAGAGTACGATGAAGAAGCTGCACCGAAGTTATATTATGCCTGTGTGCCTGAAAGCACTGTGGAGTACCTCAAAAAGAAGAAAATTTTTCCTGAAGAATCGTTCGGCAAACCATGGATTGGAACACCGGATAAGTTTGTAACAACGGCCATAAGTACCGAAGGTTTTCAAAATATAAAGAAAAAAGCACTCAAAAGTCACGTCTCTCAGTCAAATGATGTTAATCGATTTTTATCTTTACCGAACAATCCTCTTCTGAAGCAAGAATATTATATATTTAGGATGCATGGAGTACGGGAAGTATACATGGGAAAACATGATAAGGTCGCTTCTAAACTGTAATATTTATTACAATTCCTGTATACTGTGACAACTATGAATGACCATATTCTTGATGTAGCTCATATTCGGGCACATGTTGGTGAAAAGGAAATACTCTCCGATATTTCGCTTCGCATACGATCCGGTGAAGTGCATGCGCTTATGGGACCAAACGGTAGTGGTAAATCGACATTATCAAATGTCATTATGGGTCATCCAACCTATACAATTTCCGGGAAACAATCTGTCATAACAATTGATTCTGAGAATATTACCGAAGCCTCTCCAGAAGATCGGGCGAAGGCAGGATTATTTCTCGCATTTCAAACGCCGGTTTCAGTTCCGGGTGTTAGTGTCTTAAATCTCCTTCGTACATCATTTCAGGAATTGTATGGTGATAAGAAAACAAATTCAAATGAACATATTCAAAACCCTGTACTCAGTAGGCGTTGGAGCGCAGGTGGAATGACAATTGGTGAATTTATGAAGCAGGTTAAAGCGGATGCTTCTATGCTTCATATAGATGAGTCATTTTTAAGCCGAGGCATACATGATGGTTTTTCCGGTGGTGAAAAAAAGAAAATTGAAATGCTCCAAGCGTTGGTGCTGAAGCCTAAATTTGCGATGTTTGATGAAATCGACACTGGGCTGGATGTTGATGCACTGAGACTTGTTGCAGAAGGGATTAATATTCTTTCAAAACGGGGAACCGGTGTGCTTATCGTGACGCATTATCAGAGAATTTTGAAGTATCTTAACCCTGATTTCGTTCATATATTAGTAAAAGGAAAATTAATAAAAACAGGTGCAGCTGCCCTTGCAAAAGAAATAGAAGAAGAAGGATACGAAAAATATATAACATAAGAACCGAGTTCTAAAGTTCTAAGTTCTTAACGTACTGAGTCTATACAAATACAAGTGCGTAACTCTTTATGAACTTTCTACTTTAATACTATTCAAACTTTTGTATGTCACAATCTATCATTGACGATTCTTATAAATTTGGCTTTCATAAGCCGGAAGAATATATATACAAATCTAAACGTGGGCTGGATGAAGGCGTGGTAACAGCTATCAGCGATCATAAACATGAACCTGATTGGATGCGTAAGTTTCGGCAGCGTAGTTATGCATTTTATACGGCAAAACCAATGCCTCCATGGGGAGCAGATTTAAGCGGAATTGAATTTGATAATATTTATTACTATCTCAAGCCTATTGCGGATAAAGTTTCATCCTGGGATAAGCTACCCAAAAGTATAAAGGATACCTATGACAAAATCGGTATCCCTGAAGCCGAGAAAAAATATCTTGCGGGCGTGAGCGCTCAGTATGAATCGGAGGTTGTATACAAAAGCATGAACGCACTTCTGGCAAAAAAGGGTGTTGTGTTTTTAGATATGGATAGTGGCCTTCGTGAATATCCTGATCTGGTAAAACAATATTTTGGGAGTGTCATTCCTCCAGCAGACAACAAATTCGCAGCCCTCAACAGTAGCGTGTGGAGTGGAGGGTCTTTTGTATACGTTCCCAAAGGAGTGCATGTTGATTTACCATTACAGGCATATTTTCGTATTAATGCCGCGAACATGGGGCAATTTGAACGGACACTTATCATTGCGGATGAAGGAAGTTTCGTGCATTACGTGGAAGGGTGTACAGCCCCTATTTACTCAACAGATTCGCTTCATAGTGCTGTCGTTGAGATCATCGTAAAAAAAGGCGCGCGCGTACGCTATACAACTATCCAAAATTGGAGCACAAATGTGTATAATCTCGTAACCAAACGTGCTCGTGTGGAAGAAGAAGGTGTGATGGAATGGGTAGATGGAAATTTAGGTAGTAAGGTGACGATGAAATATCCGAGTGTCTACCTGATGGGTCGAAAAGCACGAGGTGAAGTTCTCTCTATTGCGTATGCTGGAGCAAATCAACATCAGGATGCCGGAGGGAAAATGATACATGTAGCTTCCGAAACCACATCTCAAATCATTTCCAAATCAATCAGCAAATCCGGTGGGCGGACGTCATATAGAGGCCTTGTTGAAGTACAAAAAGGGGCTACAAAGGTAAAAAGCAAAGTAGTCTGTGATGCACTGCTTCTTGATGATACCTCCCGTTCTGATACATATCCGACAATGAATATCCATGAAAACGATGTTGCTATAGAACACGAAGCAACTGTCTCTAAAATTGGAGATGAACAATTGTTTTACCTTCAAAGTCGTGGGATTGATAAGGCGCAGGCGGAATCTATGATCGTAAATGGGTTTATAGAACCAATCGTAAAAGAATTGCCGCTTGAATACGCAGTAGAAATGAATCGTCTTATTCAACTACAAATGGAGGGATCAGTTGGATAGATCGAGAACCGCTTGAAATGGACATATATGAATACAATGATACATATAAAAAAATCACAGACAGTTATTTTGACACTACCAGAAGGTGAGAGTGAATATTCTTATTCGGTCGATGCAGGGGTGTCCTGTTCTATTGTCGCAGTATCAGTACATCAGAAGTCAGTACGTACAAACATTGCAGTTCATTTAGCTGGTAATGGTGCAGATGCCACTATTTTAGGTCTTATTGCTGCAAAGCAGGACGCACATATATATATGCATACAATGCAGTATCATGATGCTCCGGATACAACAAGTAATTTATTAGTAAAAACAGCATTATGGGATCATGCGGTGTCAAGTGTGGAAGGCGGTATTCGTGTAGAATTAGGAGCACAAAAAACAAATGCCTACCAGCGCAATGAAAATTTATTACTCTCGGCAGATGCAGTTGCCACCAGTAAGCCATCTTTGGAAATTCTGGCAGATGATGTTCGTTGCACTCATGGGGCTACAATGGGCCCTATATCGGAAGAAGAATTATGGTATCTTGCCACACGGGGTATTTCAAAGTCTCAGGCAGAGTCCTTGATTATTTCCGGATTTTTTCAAAAAGGAATTGACATACTTCCTGATGATACTGTTAAAGAATCTCTCTTTCAAACTATTATCCAAGCGATATAATAGAGACAGACGGTTTATACTATGTTTACAAAAGCTGCAGCAATACAAGAAATTCCGACTGGTACTAAAAAAACGGTCATAGTGAGTGGCAAACGCATTGCAATTGCCAATGTGGATGGTGAATTTTTTGCCATAGATGACACCTGCACGCACCAGCAGTGCTCACTTGGTACTTCTGGTTTTCTTGATGGGAGTGCCATTATTTGTAGTTGTCACGGTGCTCAGTTCGATGTAACAACGGGAGCTGTACTATCACTACCAGCGACAGTTGATCTCAATACGTATGAGACATCCGTTGAAGGAGAATATGTATTGGTAAATATATAAATCATATGAGCACAATAGATACATGTAAAAAAGATTTTCCGCAATTTAAACGACAAATAAATGGAAAGCCAATCATCTATCTTGATTCAACCGCAACCTCATTAAAGCCACAGTCTGTTATAGATAAAGAAGTAGAATATTACACAACATATACTGCAAATATATTTCGTGGTATTTATACAACCAGTGAAGAAGCTACGCATGAATATGAATCCGTTCGCTCAAAAGTAGCACAGTTTATCGGCGCAAAAACCCCTGATGAAATAGTATTTACCAGAAATGCCTCTGAATCTATTAATTTGTTTGCGTACAGCTATGGTTTGCACGAGTTGCAGCCTGAAGATCATGTTGTAGTCAGCATCATGGAACATCATTCTAATTTTGTGCCATGGCAACAACTGGCAAAAGATCGAGGCTGGCATATAGATATATGGGGCGTCTTAGAAGATGGTCAGTTGGATATGAACTCTCTGGAATCTCTTGTGACAAAAAAGACAAAAATCGTTGCCGTTACAGCACTTTCAAATGTACTCGGAACCATCACACCAATTGCAAAGATTGTCCAAGCGGTCAAACGGATAAATCCAACATGTTTGGTTGTCGTTGATGCTGCACAGGCTGCTCCTCATATGCGTATTGATGTGACATCGTGGGGTGCTGACATTGTCGTATTCTCTTCACATAAAATGCTCGGACCGACTGGTATAGGAGTATTATGGGGTAGATATGAGCTTCTGGATCGTATGAAACCATTTCTATATGGTGGAGAAATGATTGAAGAAGTACTGATAGAACGATCATCTTTCAAAAAAACTCCACATAAATTTGAAGCGGGAACACCACATATTGCAGGGGTTATTGGATTTGGCGCTGCAATAGATTATTTACAGTCGCTCGGCATGGATGCTGTGCGTGATCATGAGAAAGAATTGGTCCTTTATGCAGAAGAACAGCTTCGTAGAGTATCTGGTGTAACAGTATATGGTCCTACAGATGCGTCTATAAAAGGCGGAGTGATGGCATTTACTATGAAAGGATCCCATCCACATGATATTGCCCAGGTGTTAAATGAAGACAATATTTGTATCAGGTCAGGAAATCATTGTGCCATGCCACTCCATCGTTCACTAAACCTGTCAGCAACCGCCAGAGCTTCTTTCTATATATACACAACGCACGAAGATATAGATTTGCTGGTACAAGGATTAGAAAAAGTTAAAGATATATTTAGTTAATGTCATCCCCGACTTGCCTAGCCGGACATAGCCTTCGGCGAAGTCTGGATCGGGGATCCAGAGAATATGCTTGACTCAATGGATTCCCGCCTGCGCGAGAATGACAACAGGTCTTTATGGATATTTATAGAGAAATCATCTTAGATCATTATAAAAACCCTCGGAATTTTGGCCATCTGGACCATCCTGATGCCACAATTGAAGAAGGGAATGTGACGTGTGGGGATAGGATTGTCATGGAGTTGAAAGTGAAAAGTGAAAAGTTAAAAGTAATTGAGGATATCCGTTTTTCGGGTGAAGGCTGTGCCATAAGCCAGGCAAGCGCGTCTATGCTTACAGAGCGGGTTAAAGGCATGCCAGTATCAGATGCAATGAAGATAACACCGGAGGAAATTATAGATATGCTTGGCACTACTCTTACGCCATCAAGAATGAAATGTGCACTCCTTTCTCTTGAAGTGCTACAAAAGCTGATTGTGTCATTGAAAAAGTAGCATAATTTGTGTATAACCATCTAGTATGTCTGACGATCTAACAAAAAAACGCACAATTCGGACACTAACAATGCGCATAGACCAGGATCTATGTATAGGAGCAGCCACGTGTATTGCTATTGCTCCGAAAGCATGGTCTTTGAATGATGAAGCAAAAGCATTTATCTTGGACACTGCAGATGCAGAAACCGATGAAACGCTCATAGAAGCTGCAAAGGCATGTCCTGTTATGGCAATTTTCATTACTGATGAAAACGGAACCCAAATCTTCCCGTAAAACCGTAGAGAAATCAGATGTGTCGGCTGTGCCAAACGGTTCATTGCCTCATGTATACAATATTCGTCCATGTCCCCAATGCTCGCATACAATTTTCGGTATGCCTGGTGGTAGGGATGCTCAGTGTATTCACTGTGGGTATAAAGATCCATGCTGTTCGGATTAGTATGAATATCCGTATTGATTTACACATAAATTCGTGTCATGATTTAACTTGTTCTTCATTCTTATGACAAACTCAGTTACATGGAAAATCAGTGGTGAGGCAGGATTTGGCATTATGTCCGCAGGGACAATGATTTCTAAAGCATTTGCCCGGAATGGATATTACACCCTCTGCACAAATGAATATCCGTCTCTCATACGTGGTGGACATAATATTATTACCGTTCGTGTATCTTCAGAATATTTTGAATCGCTTAATCGTGACGTTCAGATTTTAGTTGCACTCCATAATATGAGCGTTGAGGTTCATAAAAGTGAACTGTCAGAACATGCGCTCGTTGTGTATGATCCAAAAGATAAAGAATGGACTGCTGCGGATTTTCCAAAACCGGTAAAGCTTATACCCGTTCCACTTGCAGATTTAGTTGTCGCAGCAAACGGTATTCCTGTTATGAAAAATACCATCGCACTTGGTGCAACAGTTGCTCTGATGGGTGCTGATTTCGGGTATATAGAATCCGTTATTAAGGATCAATTCAAAAAGAAAAAGCAGGCGGTTATAGATGGAAATATAGCTATTGCCAAGCAGGGATACGATTATGTGAAAACGCATTTTCCGGATGAATCATCTATGCATTTGGCTCCTGCCACGCCTTCTGAACCCAAACTTATTATTAATGCCAGCGAAGCCGTGGGTGTCGGTGCGTATAGAGCGGGACTTAAGTTTGCAGCAATCTATCCGATGACACCAATTAATTCACTCATAACGTTTTTAGCGGATCATGCAAAGGAATTAAAGATAGTTTATAGACAGCCGGAAGATGAAATTGCCGGTATCAATATGGCTCTTGGTGCATCACTTGCAGGTGTCAGAAGTATGGTAGCGTCATCTGGTGGAGGATTTGCCCTGATGGTAGAAGCGGTATCATTAGCAGGTATTATGGAGTTGCCAGTCGTTATAGATTTGGGTATGAGAGTCGGCCCTGCAACCGGTATGCCAACATGGACAGAACAGGGAGAACTTCAGTTTGCCATCCATGCCGGACACGGTGAATTTCCGAAAATAGTACTGGCACCAAGTGATGCCGGAGAGGCATTTCAAATGACCTTTGATGCGTTTAATCTTGCAGATAAATATCAGATTCCAGTATTACTCCTTACAGACAAATATCTAAACGAGAGTCAGTGGTGTGTTCCTGAATCTGTATTTAAAAAAGAGATGGTTATCCATCGAGGGAAGTTAGCGTCAGATGCAGATTTACCATCTGACGGATCCTTTAAGCGATATTCGCTTGCTACAGATGATGGCGTCTCACTTCGAAGTGTCCCAGGACAAAAAAATGGCGTCTATATATCCAATGCATATGAGCACGATGAGCAGGGGATAGTAACAGAATCTCCACACGAGCGTGTCCTTATGGCTGGAAAACGCCTGAAAAAACTAACTGCTATGCAATCTGATGTAAAGCCTCCAACATTATATGGAGATGCTGATGCAGATATTACATTTGTGAGCTGGGGATCTTCTCGAGGACCTGTGATCGATGCGATAGCTATGTTAAAAGCACAAGGAATTCGTGCAAACCTGTATCATTTCACCTGGATGTTCCCATTTGCTTCAGCCCAGGTTACGGAATGTCTTAAGCGTGCAAAACGGATTATAGATGTAGAGCAAAATGCCACAGGTCAGTTAGCAGCACTTATACGGGAACATACTGGTATCGATATTGCAGAAAAAATTCTGAAATATGATGGAAGACCGTTTTTCCCGGAAGATATTGTTGAAGCTGTACGGAGGCATGTATGACACTCACAAGTAGCGCATTTTCATCTCCTCATTTGCCGACATGGTGCCCTGGCTGTGGAGATTACGGCATATGGACTGCACTCAAAGAAGCGCTCTCAAAACTAGGAATCGGCCCAGAAGATGGACTGACCATTTATGGCGTCGGATGTCATGGCAACATGTATAGCTGGATGCATATGTACGGATTCTCCGGCCTTCATGGAAGAACGCTACCTGTTGCGCAAGGTGTAAAAATGGCAAATCATAACCTCCCTGTTATCGTTGTATCAGGAGATGGTGATGGTCTTGGAGAAGGCGGAAACCATTTCCTGCATGCTGCCAAGAGAAATCCGGATATCACAGTTATGCTGCATGACAATCAGGTGTATGGACTCACGACTGGTCAGGCTTCGCCGACAGCAAAACCGGGATTTGTTACGAAGTCTACGCCTGAAGGAGTGGTCGATGCGCCTATTAATCCTTTAGTCTTTGCAATGGCTGCCGGTGCAACCTTTGTAGCCCGTGGCTTTGCAGGAGATACACCAGGTTTAATTTCTCTTATGAGTCAGGCCATAGAGCATAAAGGTTTTTCTCTTATCGATATCCTTCAACCATGTGTGACCTTTAACAAAGTACATACCTACCAGTGGTACAGACAACGACTCTATACATTGGCATCAGAAGGATACACGCCGGACAATAAACTGAAAGCAATGGAAAAGGCGATGGAATGGGGAGATAGAATCCCATATGGTATATTTTACAAAGAGGACAAACCAACCTGCGAGTCATATGAGCCTGCTTTAGCGGATGGCCCATTGGTAAAAAGTCCCGTGGATACAGAACATCTCACACAAGTTCTCGAAGAATTTATTTAATTGTCAGCGCCTATAAATTTCCTAGTTGACGGAACCCATTAGCAGTTGTTAAAATAGAGTGCTAATGTTATTTATCATAAATTACTATGAATGAATTTGATCAGACAGAACAACAAATACAAACAGCAACGAACGCATATCCGGTTGTCCCGATACGTGATGGAATCGTATTCCCAGGGACAGAGATGATCCTTACCTTTGGACGGCAGCGCAGTGTTTCTGCTATAGAAGCTGCGTATGCTGCAGGAAAAAAGATAGTCTTGGTCATGCAGAAAAATCCGAACATCAATGACCCGTCTGCCTCAGATCTATATGCGACAGCTACACTTGGTGAGATTGTACAGATGATGAAGAATGAAGGGGAGATCAATGCACTTGTCCGAGGGGTATCAAAAATTACCATAGACTCATTTGAGGCGGTAGAACCATATTTTGTGGCTAATGTTACAGAGATTACAGATGCATCTGAGGATTCTGATGAGCTTCAGGCTCTTTTTAATCATCTGACGAGTGAACTACGGGTTGCTGTAAAGCTTGGAAAATCAATTGATTTTCTAACGTTTATGAACATCATGTCTGGTATCTCTCCACTTGCATTGTCATATCATGTAGCGGGCGTACTGGACATAAAGCCAGGTGAACGACAGGAACTCTTAGAGATGCAAAATGTAAAAGATCGACTGGAACGGGAAATTTCCTATCTTTCAAAAGAGACAAAAATATTGGAACTGGAAAAGAAAATTGCAAATAAAACTCAGGAAAAATTCGATAAAAACGTTAGGGAACAAGTACTTCGTGAACGCATGAAGACAATCGAAAAAGAATTGGGCGAGAATGAAGAAAACAAAGAAATAAAAGAACTTGCAGACAAAATCAAAAAGGCTGCTATGCCTACTGAAGTACGCGAAAAAGCAGAAAAGGAACTTCGTAAATTATCTCAGATGTCTCCGTATAATCCAGAAGCATCATATGTTCGCAACTATCTGGATACGTTGGTTGAATTACCATGGAATGTCTCAACTGCAAATACTGTAAATATCAAAGATGCGGAAGATGTACTCAATACGGATCATTATGGTCTGAAGAAAATAAAAGAACGTATTTTGGAATACCTAGCCGTTATAAAGCTCCGCTCACAACAAGATAAACTCGACGCAGAAAAACCAAAATCATCAGAAAAAGGTGTAAAGGATACCACCCAAAAACACAAGATTAAGGGATCTCCGACGATATTATGTTTTGTAGGACCACCGGGGGTAGGAAAGACATCTATTGGAAAATCAATCGCCAAAGCATTAGGACGGAAGTTCGTTAAAATGTCTTTGGGAGGCGTCAGAGATGAAGCAGAAATCCGTGGACACAGACGCACATATGTAGGTGCTCTTCCGGGGCGTATTATTCAGGGAATTAAGCAGGCAGGAACAAAGAACCCAGTCTTTATGCTCGATGAAATCGATAAAGTCGGTACGGATTTTAGAGGCGATCCATCATCTGCGCTTCTTGAAGCATTAGATCCTGAACAAAACTACATGTTCTCTGATCATTATCTGGAAGTACCGTTTGATTTATCTGATGTATTTTTTGTTACGACCTGTAATGTACTGGATAGTATCCCATCAGCACTTCGCGATCGCTTAGAGGTGATTCGATTTGCAGGATACACAGAAGATGAAAAATTTCATATAGCAAAAGATTATTTATATGAAAAACAGCGCGAAATTCATGGTGTACCGAAAAATGTCGTTGACCTTACGGATGATGCTATTTATGAAATCATACGCCGATATACCCGCGAAGCAGGTGTTCGAAGTCTAGAGCGGCAGACCGCAACCGTATTTAGAAAAGTGGCAAAAAAGATTGCAGAATCAGATACTACATCCCCGACATTCGCTATTTCAGAAAAGACGCTTCATGAATATTTGGGGCCGTATAAATTCACCTCGTACTTGGCAGAGAAAACCGATGAAATCGGTATGACAACAGGGATGGCTTGGACTGAAGCCGGTGGGGATATCCTCTTTATAGAAGCTGCGCTTATGCCTGGTCGGGGTGCTATAACGCTGACAGGTCAATTAGGGGATGTCATGAAAGAATCTGCGCAGGCAGCACTTTCATATGTACGAAGCCATTGGAAGATGCTTGGGCTTTCAGAAAAGTTTTTCCAAAAAGTAGACATACATGTACACGTTCCTGAAGGGGCGGTTCCAAAAGATGGCCCGTCAGCTGGAGCAGCAATTACTACGGCTATCGTGTCTGCACTGACGAAAATTCCGGCAAAACGAACAGTTGCAATGACAGGGGAAATTACACTTCGAGGCCGCGTTCTTGAAATCGGCGGGGTAAAAGAAAAAGTCATCGCAGCACATAGAGCTGGGATAAAGACTGTGATCTTACCGAAGAATAATAAAAAAGATCTCGAAGACATTCCAAAAGTCGTTCAAGATGAATTGGAATTTCACTTTGTGGATCATATAGATGAAGTGCTGAACGTAGCATTATCCAAGCCGCTGAAAGCTGCGAAATAAGTTTTACTTTTCGTACATAAAGTCGTAGATCGTTTTGGACACTTTTGCCATAAGCGCGGCAGCCTGTTCTTCATCTGTGATATCACTGGTAAATATACCAACGTAATACGCTGTGTTTCCATGCACAACTATGCCAACATCATGGACCGCACCTGTACCTGTGCCTATTTTGTGATACACAATCGATTCTTTTGGTAAAAGTGCAGGTAAACGATCCTCGAAATCACTGTCTGTTAACAATCCCAAAAGTTCTTCGGATAACGCCGGGGTTGTTATTTGTTTCTGATATATTTTTTGAAATAACAATGCCATGTCTTTATTAGATGTTTTGTTATCGACTATGTCTGTTTGTGCCATGCCCAATGAATTTACATAAGACTGCACATCCTGTAAATTCACTACATAGTTCCCCAATATAAATGCAGCTGTGTTGTCGCTTTTTTGCATCATGAGCTGAACAAGTGTCTTCACAGAGTATGTTGTACCTGGTGGATCGTATCGTATTTTTCCGGTTCCATAATCCTGTATATCCTCGGCCTGAAGGGTTACTATCCTGTCAAAATCTATTTGTCCCTGTTTTGCCTTATCATAGATCGCTGCAAGAATAGGCACCTTATTTACAGATGCAGCATTATAGATAAGAGAGTCATTAATTCCGGCTGAGAAATCAGAATGTAAATCTTTTACCAATACAGAATAATTTGTCCATTCATTATTTACTGTCTGCTTAATTCGCTCTTTTAGTACATTTGGATTTTTTTCTTTTTTGAAAAATTGTAAAAATGTAGTCTTTTTCCCAGATGCGTCTGGAATGGGGGATATAACAGTTTTAGAACTTGGAATAAGAGATTTAATCAGAAAAATACAACCAACTAACAATACAATATATACTGCGTATCGGATAATAGGAGGCTGTTTCTCTGATGATCGTGCAGCGGTATGCATGAAGGTATTTTTAGATCACATGTATTGAATGTTGTGAGTATATCACACGTGAGGGGATTTTTGTCTGAAATTATCTATGTCCTTTTTGTATCTGTTTGATAAAGTACTCATGAAACACCGTTGTGGTTAGCTCCGGATGAAAACATGTAGCAATACTGTACCTGTTTGTCCCTGTTTCTTCACACGCCAAGATATCAACGCCTCGTTTGGCTAATATGTGTACGCCTCTTTTCACCTGTAGAATTTTTGGTGCACGGATATACACTGCGGAAACCGTCCCAAGTTCTGTTTCGAGTGGCTCTTCAAATGAATCAGTCTGTCTGCCGTATGCATTTCTGTCTATGGATATATGCATGCGCCTCAGTGTGTCTTGACCTTCTGCTTTATGACGCACATCGTCAGCAAGCATAATTGCGCCGGCACAGGTACCAAATATATAAGGCAACGTTTTCATATCGTCCCACATCTGTTCTCGTACACAGAGCTTATGCAGTGTAGTACTTTCACCGCCGGGGATAATAAGAGCAGTTACAGTTCTAAGTACTTCTTTTGTTCGAACAGGAATTACTCGTGCTGCGACCTTCAATTTCTTTGCAGCTTCTTGCGTCGCTTCTATATGTTCCACGACATCTCCATGAAAAGAGAGAACACCAATAGGCAATGTCATATAGGTTATATACCTCGTGATGCCATTTTTGTTTCCAGTGTCGAGATTTCGAGGCCTTTCATCGCCCCTCCCAAGTTTTCACTGACGCGGGCGATTTCCTTTGCATCTGTATAATGTGCAACGGCATCGACAACCGCACGTGCATATTTTTCTGGATTACTACTTTTGAAAATTCCGGATCCTACAAAAACACCGTCCACGCCAAGCTGCATACACAGTGCTGCATCGGAGGGTGTTGCAACACCACCTGCAGCAAAGTTGACTACCGGGAGCCGTCCAAGCGTGGCAGTTTTTATTACAAGATCGTATGAAACGCGATATTGTACCGCAAGATTTTTTAATTTTGCTGTCTGCTTTTTTGCCAACAGAGAAACGAGTTCATGTATCCCTGTTTGTACCGTACGGATGTGTCGAACCGCTTCAACAATATTACCTGATCCCGCTTCACCTTTTGTCCGAATCATAGCTGCGCCTTCCTGAATTCGACGGAGCGCTTCTCCAAGATCACGGGATCCGCAGACAAAGGGAACAGTGAATGGAGATTTATCTATGTGGAATTGTTCATCTGCGGGTGTGAGCACCTCACTTTCATCTATAAAATCTACACCAAGTGCTTCCAATACCTGTGCTTCTACAAAATGTCCAATACGGCATTTTGCCATAACAGGAATTGTTACGGCTGCCTGAATTTCTTTTATTTTAGATGGATCACTCATGCGAGCAACTCCGCCATCAGCACGGATATCAGAGGGAACACGTTCCAGTGCCATAACAGCCACTGCACCAGCTTTTTCGGCGATTTCCGCCTGTTTGGCATTCACGACGTCCATAATGACGCCACCTTTTAACATTTGCGCGAGTCCTTTTTTTATTGTAGGGGTTCCTTGAGTTTTCATATACATTCTATTATATCACGTACTGATAGGCATATTTGATTCTATAAATATCTTATAGAAAATGGTATACTACGAACATAATACAACATAATTCTGCCAGCAATTTTTCGGAAAAAAACCAGCGGGATCTCGTATTGGATACCGTAGAGAATCTTGTTCAGGTGAGTGAATGGACCAGAAAAAGTTTTCCACAGGAACAAAAGCGAATAGACTTATTTATTGGGCTTATCCGTAAAAATATAAACGCATTGTTGACGTTTCCACTGAACCCGGCGTTTTCTGCAATCTTTTCAACATGTTGTAAGCAGTACGACCGGTTGGAAAAAGAATATAACGCTGGCTTATCCGATCGGGTGAAATGGGCAAAAGCCATAGATGATATTGCTCAGAAGCTCACCTCTTCTATACACTAAAAAGCCCCACAGAATGTAGGGCTTTTTATACAAATCGACGTAACATTTACGCGAGTTTCACATTTTTTGCAAATGGACCTTTTTCTCCATCAGCAACATCAAATGTTACAGTTGCGCCAACCTGAAGTTCGTCAAATGTTACTCCATTCAATTCTTTTGAATGAAAGAATAAATCTTTCGCTTCACCCTCACGGCTGATAAATCCAAATCCTCGATCTGTTTTTGTTTTCACGGTGCCTGTCATAGTGTTTATTGTTGTAGATTTTCCTTAAATACAGATGTATTGTAGATACCTACAATGTCTCCTTTCTGTATCTATATAGTATCACGTCTTTGATTTCTATGAATTTTATTTATAAATTTTGTGAAGATCGAACATGCATGTGTGTCAGATGTATAAAAAAATAGGCAACAGAGACAGATTCTCTTGATTGTTTTTCCATACATGTCATACTAGCTGTATTGATAGTGATATGCTATGAAACACGTATATAAAAATATTGCAATTGGATGCATTTTGTTTTGTAGCATTCCATGGCCTGTGCATGCGGACAGTGTTACAGTATTATCACAGGAAACGTTAACAAGGGTATGTGAACAGTCTGTTTCTCCTCGTGTGCAGGGACAATCTGCTCCCGGAAATGCACAATGGAATAACACATATTATATATCTGCAGATGATCTGGCCGAATCAGATGTAGATATGCACTCGACCTCAGAATTAAAAGATGTAGCTGCCAGACTTTTGCTTCCTGGTGGAAATATAAGTGCTGCTAATGCAGCTCACAACAATCCATTGCCGACGAATGCTGCATTTGTAAGATACGACAATGATGCATGGAAAAACAATATTAACGCGTCAGATGTGAATAATCCTGATTTTGGATTTGCCTTGCAGGTTGGGAACGGTATCGTCACAAGTCAATTTCTACGCGCTTCTGATTTTGGATTTCATATTCCTATAGATGCCAGTATCGTCAGTATTACAGTTGATGTTAAGGAGCGGCAACAGAATATAGAGAGTTCACCAAAAACAATAGTGGGGTATGTAAACAATATTCGGATGCGTATCTGTTATACGAAGGCCGTATCAGCAAATGCTGCTAATACATCTCTTTTGGTGTCCACAAATAAAAAATCTATCAGTGTACATGCTGCTCCGGGTGAGTCCGTATTACTACCAATTTCTTTCATGTTATATGGCAATTATTCTCCTTCAGATTTTTCTGTCCAATATCGCGTGCTAGCAATAAATGGGAATGCAGTTGAGGAAGCCCGTATACTCAGTACCGTAAATCCTATGACGGAATATGAATCAATACAAATACCGGTTGATTACAAGCCCGGAGAGTACACAATCTCCGCAAACGTATTGCGTGGAGATCAAGTATTTGCAGAAGCGATGAAGTTTCAGATTATAGTTGAACCGAAGGTGCTTGGAATATTCGTCAGCAGAATCTTCTTAGCATTGAAATGGATATTCTTCATATTCATGACAGCAGCATGTTCCTATGCGTTCTATATATATAAGAAAAATAAAGATAAGTACGCAAAGATCCCCCCTGCGGAACGTGTATACTACGAAATTATAGATGATATGATTACACAAATGCATGATTCTATAGGAGATCGTGCATATGCACTGGCTGATGCTGTGGCAGGTTTGGTAGTAGACAAAAAAAATGGTAGGATCATATCTATTACCAAGGACCCATCGGAAGTAGTAGCTGTCTTATATATACGATATAAGAATGTGTTTAAAAGAAAAATAAAAGTGGAGCAATATGTTAAAGATAAAAAAATTGGAGACGCCGAATCTGTTAACGAAAATTTAACATCACTAGAAAAGTATTTTCATAAAAAATAGCAGGAATACACGAAGGAGGAATAAGCATGCGAATACTTATTGTAGATAACGATAGTAATACAGTTGAGACAATAAAAGCCGTTATTGTTACAAAAACGGATTATCAGGTTGAAATTGCACATAGCGGAAAAGAAGGATTACAGAAAATGGCAGTAGGGGACCTATTTAATCTTCTTATCCTGGACATCATGATGCCCGAAATGAGCGGGATAGATGTCTGCAAAGTCATGATGACAGATGATCAGCTGAAAAAGATTCCGGTGTTGCTTATCTCAGCACTTCCTGTATTATCTCAGGAATTTCAAGCATCATTAAAAGAGTTTTCTGAATTAAAACTGATTGCGAATGTTCTTGAAAAGCCTTTTACTGTTGATGATTTAATCGCAAAAGTGAATGCAAGTATTAGGACTGTGTAGCGTGGGCAAATTGTCTAGTATATATGTCTATTGCATCCTCCAATAATACCGGTGAACATAAGACGCTCGTTGATAGTGTTTCGTGTGGTAATTTACAAGGTCCATTATTATCTGCACTTAAGTATTCTCCGGAAGGGATACTTATTGAAGATACCGATGGTCGTATCATTTTTACAAATGATACATTTCATAAATTGTGGCATCTGCTGCTTCACAGTGATGTACCTGCTCAACAACTGAACATATTGGTGTCTTTTCAGCCCCTCATGCTTCATCCGGAGAAATTTCGTGAACATATTTCTCGCATTTCAGATACAGCAGATGCGAAAAATAAATTTGAAGTTGAATGTGCTGATGGGAGATACATAGACTTTTATTGTACCCCATTATTAGATGAAGAAAATCATCCTATTGGCAGAATTTGGTTCATACATGAAATTACAGAACGGAAAAAAGTTGAACATCAGTTGCGGCAGGAAAAACAAACACTCGAGAAATATTTTGAAGTTATTGGCAGAATTGTACTTGTTATAGATAAAAAAGGAAAAATCCTTTATTTAAATAATCGGGGGCATGTACTTCTTGAATATCATGATGGTGAACTGATAGGGAAAAATTGGATCACAGATGTCCTGGCAAAAAATAAAAATTATACGCTTGATATTTTTTTGGAGAGTGTTACAAATCCAAAAGGTGAAAGTGCGTATTTTGAGTATTCGCTTGTTACAAAAACAGGAAAACCAAAATTTATTACGTGGGGAAGTACAGCAATCAAAGACAAGACTGGAACAGTACAGTCATATTTATGTACAGGAGAAGATATCAGTGACTTGAAAAAAGCAGAAATAGATATCTTCCATCTCAAACAACTGGATCAGTTAAAGGACGAATTTTTAAATATTGTAGCCCATGAATTAAAGACACCACTGACTTCCATTATAGCTTTGAGCGATTTAATGAAGAGTAAAAAGTCAGAAATTCCTGAATCTGTTTCCGCATATCCTGCTATCATTTTTGAAGAGGGTATACGTCTGAAAAATGTAGTGAAGCGAATCCTGACAGTAACACGTTTTGAAAGCGGTAAAGATATCATTCATTTAGAACCGGTTTCCGTAAACACATTCTTTCAGTCACTGATCCCGGAGCTTCAGACATTGAATCAGAAAAAAAAGTATACCCTTCAAATGAGTTTACCTCCTGACGACATTCACATAGAGACAGATAAAGCTCAGATCTCTGAAGTGATCATCAATCTAGTGGATAATGCGGTAAAATATGGCCCTGAAAATCAGGAAATTACCGTACAAGTTACTCACGATGAACCGGATGATATGGTTATAGTGAAAGTCTCTGATCATGGACAGGGTATTCCTCCGGAATCAATTCACAGACTATTTAATAAATTTTCTCAGTTAGAACCATCATTATCCAGATCGCAGGAAGGAACAGGTCTAGGACTGTACATCTGTAAACTTATAGTTGAACGCTTGGGTGGGAAAATAAGTGTTGAAAGTACTGTTGGTACAGGATCAACGTTTATGTTTACACTTCCTATAAAGCGCGTTGCAACAGATAAAAAAGAAAATGCATAACACACACTATGTCTACAGATCAGACAACGGCAGATTACATTTGTGAGCAGCTTCAAGATCTGGGAGATATTCGGGTTCGAAAAATGTTCGGAGAGTATGCACTCTACTGTGATAACAAAGTAGTTGGGCTTATCTGTGATGATCAGCTGTATATAAAATATACAGACGCGGGAAAACAATATGCAGTAGGAAGATATTCAGAAGGGTATGCGTATCCCGGTGCAAAACCATCTATGAATGTGACAGATAATCTTGATGATCGGGAATTTATGACGACACTTGTGCGCTTTACTGCAGATGCACTTCCTAAGATGCAGAAAAAGAAGTAAAAAGATATCTTGAACAGAATGATGATTCTTTTTATTTGCCCCGTAATGCTTACGAAGTATGGAATATAATATATATTGCTGACTATTTTGCTAACTCTTCACTAATGACAGACATATCGTGTTGAGTAAAAAACGCATATTGAATATCTATGCCGCTGGGAGATAGAGTGGTTGATCTTATTCCAAATGGTCTGTCGGGATCATCATTTCTAAAAGCCATTAGATGCTGTATAGATAGTTTAAATTTAAAATCCGATAATTGAAATACTTCTTTGTCAGACCGTATTCCAAATGCTCCTAATAGCAACTTATCAGCTTTGCCGATGATGTTAGTATTATCATTGTTACCGGTATAAAAAGACATTAACCCTTTCAGTTCCTCTTCTTTTAACGGAAAATCATAAATTCCTATTTTTCCTAAGCTTTTATTTGTGACTCGTACTACAAAATAAGGTGCAGTATCATCTTTCAGAGCATGTGGATAAAGTGTTTTGCTTTGTTTTGTGTACCATTGATACTTAACAGTATCAAGTTCACGTTTTGCACTAGGGTACTTTAGTCCTTCAATCCACCCTCCAGCAGTGTTTATAATTTTTTCAAACATAGATTAATTATATACTATTACTAGTAAATTAAATTTTATTTTTGGTTTTATTTTTATCAAATAAACTAGTGCTTACGAAATTCGGATATATCATTTCTGAAATAATTTGAAATGAGACATTTTTCTTCTATAATGGTTTTGTGGATATCGAAAGTTCAATATTTTATATATTATTTATAGTAATTGGGGGATTTTTTGCATTTTTCCCTCAAAAAAATATTGAAAATATATTAAAAAAATACCCTAAATTGTCTTATTTTAATCATCCTGGGTTAAATATAATATTATTTCCAATCCTTGTGCCGTTAAAATATTTTAAATTTTTACCAGAGCGATCCACGTCAAATCTGATACATTCCTGGTTAACACGTGTATTATTCTCTGTTGTATTCATTATTGGTGTAATAGAACTTTATGGTGAGTTAAGGAAATTATTTTAAATTTTATAGTATATACTTTTATCGAATTTATTTAGTACTCTGTTGATATGTTATAGGAATTTTTTAGTTTCATATGATTCGGCTGTTCCAAGATTATTATAATATTGAAAGAATCCATCGTTTAATGCTTCCTCTGACCATCCAATTTTAAGCATTCTAGATTTTATACCAGTCCATGTTTCGCCTTTATGAATACAATCTCTAATATATTGTATTAATTCTTTTGTTGCTTTTGGTCTATCGGTTGGTACAGTTTGTTGGATATTATTTGTATGATTTGAATTTGTAACGACTGTTTTAAACGTTAATGTGTCATGTTCTTCTAGAAGTTCTTTTATAAGAGTGTTTCTATTCCAGAGTGTAATATTTGTTTTGGCTGCTACATTCTGTGCCATCTGGGTAAAAAAACTATTTGTTACGATGATAGCTCTATCGCATTTGTAATAATCTTTTCCTGTATGTACTTGTTGCACCGCTGATTCTGGAACGTTTCCTTTGTATCTTTTTGCTTGTACAGCAGTTTTAATTCCATCTTTTTCCACGATCAAATCTACTCCCGCATCTCCAGAATGTCCTATATGAGTTACTTTATATCCAAGGTTTCTGTATAAGATAATTAATCTTTGTTCGAATTCTGTACCAGACATTCTATCAATATCATATATGTCAGTTTTAGATAATTGGTATTCTTTGAATATGTTATAAAGATGTTTAATAATTAGTATTAAACCAAGAATATAAATGATTGGTAAAAGAGCTTTTGTAGCGCTCTGAATTATAGTTTTGTTGCCTGATAAGACTGATGAGAATAATGCAAGCGTAAATAAGAATATAATGTATGAAAGTGAATATTTGCTATGCCGATATCTGCTCATTGATATTGGTATAACAGAAGTTTATAGCATATAAAAGACTCTAAAATCGTATCTTCCATTCCTAATAATGGGTGAAATCAATATCAAAAGATATTTTGAATTATTTATTATGTATTCTTTTGTAAAGAATTAGTTTCAAATTTAAATGCTTATAGAACTCTCACCCTAGCCTGATTAATAACAGTGCAAATATATTGAGTGTGCTACAAACCGTGTGGCGATTCTCTTGGTTGGGTAATAAACAAAAAACCCGTTTAAAGCGGAATTTTTATTTATACACATGTTGAGCAATTATAGGAACGTTTTTATACGGTTTGCTATTTAGTTAAGTCAAATTTTGCAGAAAACAATAAAATTTTTTCAACAATATTTGGCGAAAGAATTGAATTATGATCGCAAAAATTTGTTGCGATGCAAGCTATTCTATTTGCATTATTTACATAACCAACACCACAACACACATAGTCAAAGTGACCGGGTAAGATATTCATAATAATAATTGGAGATAAGGTTATTATTAACAATATCAGAGTTATTTTTTTCATAATTCAATTGTACCCCCCTGGCCGGATGAATAACAATGCCGATGTATATGGGCATTACGAACCGCACATGCTGCAACGGCTCTTCGGGAGGGGATATAAACAAAAAGATCCCTCTTAAAGCGGGATCTTTTTATTTGTACCCCTAGCCGGATTCGAACCGGCGATTTGTGCGATGAGAACGCACCGTCCTAGGCCGCTAGACGATAGGGGCAATAGCTTTCAGTATTATACAAAAAATAGCTTCAGATTATAACCTGTAGTAAATATCTTAACGCAATTTTGAGGCTAAATTTGTATATCTGTACAGAGAATTGTATCAGTTTACTATTGACATAACAAGGCAAAAAGATTAAAATAACAAACGTACGGTAACGTACAAAGTATTTATCAACTGCTCCCTTTTTTTCCTTGCATGGTAGATTGGGGAGGTTTTTTTTGAGCATATGGATATACAAAACAAAATTGTACTAACGCCTGAAGGCTTGGCAGAGTTAAAGCGTGAACACGAAGAACTGGTCAATACCAAAAGACCGGAAGCTGTGACGCGTCTTGCATCTGCACGCGAAGCAGGTGATTTATCAGAAAATAGTGAATACGCAGCAGCAAAGACAGATTTGTCATTTATAGATGGCAGAATCATCGAACTGGAAGAAATCATGCACAATGCAAAGGTTGTGACATCTCATGGTAAGTCACAGGTAGATGTCGGCTGTAAAGTAACAGTTACGATCGGTAACAAAAAAGAAACCTTTCATCTGGTCGGTGAATGGGAAGCAAATCCGATGGAAAAAAAGATATCCCACTCATCTCCACTTGGTAAAGCCCTTATAGGCAAAAAAGTCGGGGAAAAAGTGGAAGTAGCAGCACCTGCGGGAAAAGTGCTCTACAAAGTCCTAGAGATTCAGTAAAAAAACAATATATATAATCAAAATATCCCGCGAAAGCGGGATTTTTTGATGGATGGTAACGAGCACATGCGTATGTGCGAGTTTACAGTCCCATCAATCCCGACTCAACGGGGTTGTGTTAAAATACTACTATGCCAACACTAGAAGAACTAATTGAAACAAGAAAGCAAAAACTGGTAGAACTCAAAAAGCGGGGGATAGACCCGTATCCATCCGTCTCCGGTCGTACACAGACCATAGCAGAAGCACGGGACATGACGGATAAAACCGTCATAGTAACCGGTCGGATCATGGCCATGCGTGGACATGGAAAGATCGTGTTTTGCGATGTTGTTGATCTCTCCGGCAAAATTCAGGCCGTATTAAAACAGGATGCACTGGATACGGATTCGTTTTCCCTTGTATCCTTTCTTGATATGGGGGATTTTATAGAGGTAGAAGGTTCTATAGGAACCACACAGGCAGGTGAGTGTTCTGTATTTGCAACTCGCATACGCTTGTTATCTAAATCTATTCGTCCGTTACCCGACAAGTGGCATGGGCTGAAAGATGTAGAAGAACGCTACAGACAACGCTATGTAGATCTGGTTGTAAATCCAGGGGTTCGTGAAGTATTTTTACTTCGCACCAAAGTTGTCCGATTTCTTCGAAATTATTTTGATCATGACGGTTTTCTAGAAGTGGAAACTCCGGTTCTCCAACCAATTTACGGTGGTGCATCGGCGAAACCGTTTGTTACCCACCATAATGCATTGGATGCTGATTTGTATCTGCGCATCTCGGACGAACTGTATCTGAAACGACTGATTGCCGGTGGATTTGAAAAAGTTTATGAAATTTCAAAGGATTTTCGAAACGAAGGAATAGACCGTCAGCATAATCCTGAATTTACCATGATGGAGTTCTACTGGGCGTATGCAAATTACGAACAGCTTATGAACTATACAGAAAAAATGATTGCCAATTTGGTAACAGAAGTCTGTGGCAGCTCAACGATTACCTATCAGGGTGAGATGATCGACTTCTCCGGCAAGTGGGAAAGAAAATCATATCGGGATGTAGTTATGGAATTTACCGGTATAGATATAAATGTCGCCCTCACGGAAGAACAACTTCTTGCTGAAATAAAGTCTAAAAAAATTCAGTTGGATCTCACGGGTGTAGTCGGATATGGAGCTATACTAGATTCCTTATACAAGGCAACAGCGCGGCCGCATCTGGTAGGGCCAATGTTTCTGACAGATCGGCCAACGGCATTTGTGACGCTTGCTAAAAGATTACCAAACGATCCGCATAAAACAGCTTCATTCCAACTCTTGATTGCTGGAAAAGAAGTGATTAATGCCTATAACGAGCTCAATGACCCTGAGGATCAGTCAATGCGATGGAGAGAATCAGAAAAATTGGGTGAAGAAGGGCAGGATGAACACGAAGCATTTGATTATGATTATATCCGTGCACTGGAATACGGCATGCCACCAACAGCAGGGTGGGGTATGGGTATAGACCGTTTGGTATCTATCCTTGCCGATCAGGCATCGCTTAAAGATGTCATTTTATTCCCGACGCTTCGACCGGAATTTCAGAAAAAGGAAAAAGCACTGATAACTGAACATACTGTAGATGCACAAGACATAGTGAGTAAGACGCAGGCTATGGAATTGCTGCACGCTCATATGCAAAATGAAAACCTGCGCCGACACTGTTATGCTGTCGGGTATGCAATGCGATCATTGGCGGAGAAATTGGGTGGTAATGCAGATGTATGGGAAGTATTGGGCATTCTTCATGATGCCGATTGGGAGGAAACAAAAGATGCACCTGAAGAGCATACAAAGAAAACACTTCAGTGGCTATCAGACATGGGAATTACAAAAGGCCCGCTCGTAAAGGCCCTTCAATCACATAACAGAAAACTCACAAAACTTGCAGAAATTGACTCTGTGATGGAATGGGCTCTTGAAACAGTAGATGAGCTTACAGGTTTTATTGTGGCAGTGGCGCTTGTAAGACCGGATAAAAAACTGGAGACAGTCGAGCTTTCATCTGTAATGAAAAAATGGAAAACCAAAGAATTTGCCAAACCTGTTGATCGCGATCATATTGCACAATGTGAAGAAAAGTTGGGGATTCCTCTTTCGGAATTTATAGAACTCACACTTCATGCTATGCAGGCAAAGCACGCAGAGTTAGGTCTCTAACAGTTTTTATTTGGTAGTGCCATTACGTTGCGGGTGATAGTCGCAATCCAGTATAAAACAATTGCTGCCATGCTTTTCTGAAATAGTCCTCTGTATTCGTTGAACATGCCAAAATAAAAAAAGAGAAACCAAAGGATACTCAAGGTAAACATAGCAATACCGCATGTCAGTGTGATTGGAGCAAGCTTATTCAGTGCCGTATCCTGCCTAAATGCTTCGTACAGCCGTTTTACAAGGATAGGTGTGCAGAGTATAAACAATACCAGAACACCAAAATGCGCAAGTGCTCTCCACGAAATACTAAAGATCGATTTGGGGAATGCATCTATAGGGTCTGTCGGGAAAATGGCAATCAATAATAGCGTTAATGCTACACCGCCAAGCATATTTGACAATTGAGTGGCAGTTTTTTTTGATCGAATACGTAACCTACTTACATAAATTAAGGATATGATTCCTATAGAAAATTGCACAATATTTAGTGACTGCCAAAATCCATATTGGCCGATAGATAATCTACTAATCGTATGTTTGAAGTGATTGTATCCAGGTGTCAGTGTCCCAATAACGAGATAGAGCATCAAAAAAAGATACGGAGAGATAATAGCAAAGCATGTAACAAATCGTTTCATGTACATAGTATACTTAAACTATGATGAAAAAGAAGATCCTTATCGCCACAACGAACCCGGGAAAATTCAATGAACTTCGGACATTTTTATCTGATCTACCATATGAGTTTGTGTCGCTATCAGATATGGGGATTACCCTGAATGTTGATGAAACAGGAAAAACATTTCAAGAAAATGCCATATTAAAAGCAAAAACATATGCAGATTTGGCTGGAATTCCTGCTATTGCTGATGATGGAGGGTTTGAAATCGATGCACTGCATGGTGAACCGGGGGTAAAATCTCATCGGTGGATTTCCGGAGACAAGGAAGATTCTGATGATGATCTTATTGCCTATGCTATAAAACGGCTTGAAGGTGTCCCGATTTCAGATCGCGGTGCGCAGTTGCGACTCGTACTTGCATTTGCCATTCCCCAAGGTGTAAATGTGACTTCCGAGGCATCCATCAGGGGTATTGTTGCTCAGACACCATCGGTTACGCGCACACCGGGATTTCCGTATAGGGCGCTCCTCTATTTGCCTGAGCTTCGTAAGTTTTATGATACCGCTCTTTTAACACCAGCGGAAACCGCTCAGTTAAATCACAGGAAGAAAGCGATAGATCAGCTGAGCCCAAAAATGATGCAATTGTTGACTTAACTCTTCAAAGGTATACAATAACATAAATGCGCTGGCAGACTGCTTCCAACAGTCGAGCATCCCGAGGTAAAAAATCGGGACGGTTGGGACCGTTATATCCCGAAATTGAGTATAAGTTATGGTGGCATCTCCCTGAGCTTGTCGAAGGGCCGTAACACGCAAGAGTATTGCGTGTTTTTTTTATGGTTGCTTGACAAGTGAATTCATATTCACGAGTCTAGAAACCATAAATCCACCATAGCCTTGGCGTCGGTGGATCGTATTAATGTTTTATCCTTCTTTGCCTGAAGCTACGGAGGATCTAAGAAGCACTAGTATTTTTTGTAAAAAAAATACGTGTTTCTAAGAGGAGGCAGTATGTTAGATATAAAATTTATTCGTGAAAATTTAGAAGCTTGTAAAGAAGCAGCAAAAAACAAAAATCGTGTTGTAGATTGGGATGCGCTCTTAGCATTAGATGAAAAACGACGGGAATTAATTGGAAAATCGGAAGTACTTCGCGCAAAACGCAATACGCTCAAAGGAGATGGTAAAGACCCTGCCGTCCGTGAAGAGGGGAAAAAGCTCAAAGAAGGGCTGAAGGAATTAGAAGATGAGCTGCGTACAGTTGAAGAGAAATTTCAAATGGCAATGTACACTGTCCCGAATGTTCCTGACCCCTCAGTTCCGATCGGCAAGGACGAATCAGAGAATGTGCAAATCAAAACATGGGGAGAACCGACGAAATTTGATTTTCCTATCCGTGATCATATAGATCTGGCAAAATCGTTGGATCTTATTGATCTTGATCGTGGTGCAAAAGTAGGTGGTTCACGGGCATATTTTTTGAAAAACGAAGCTGCACAAATGGAATTTGCAGTATTATTTTATACATTTCAAAAACTCATTGGAAAAGGGTATACACCTCTCATAGCTCCCAGTTTAGTGCGGGAGTTTACCTTGTTTGGAAACGGACAGTTCCCGTGGGGACGTGAAGAAGTGTATCATTTGGAAAAAGATGATGAGTATCTGGCAGGTACCGCGGAAGTTCCTGTAACAGCGTATTTCAGTGATGAGGTGCTTCAGGAAAAAGATTTACCCAAAAAATTTGTTGCGTTTTCACCCTGTTTTCGTCGTGAAGCCGGAAGTTATGGTAAAGATACAAAAGGGGTTTATAGACTGCATCAATTCAGTAAAATCGAACAGGTAATTATCTCAACAAACGATATGAACAATTCTATTACTCTTCATGAGGAGTTACTGCAAAACTCTGAAGAAGTATTGAAAGATCTGGAATTACCATATCGGGTACTTTTGATGTGCACAGGTGACATGGGTGAGCCACAGGTGAAAAAGTACGACATAGAGACATGGATGCCCGGAAGAAATGCGTATGGTGAAACGATGTCAAACTCAATCATGGGAGATTTTCAGGCACGCAGGCTTAAAATCCGATATAAAGCCAAAGATGGATCAACACAATTTTGCCATACACTGAATAATACGGCTATCGCGTCTCCAAGAATTTTGATCGCTATCTTGGAAAATTATCAGCAAAAAGATGGATCAATCAAAGTACCAAAAGTTCTACAACCACTTATTGGGAAAACCGAAATACGACGGTAGAGTATAGTCGTACCTACTATGATGGATTGGCTCACGTTTCTTATGAAGCGGCAGCTCTACACTGGGTCATCTATATTCAGTGACGTCATTGAAGTGGTGGAGACGTTTGGTAACAGAAAACTGCTTGTAAACGGCATTACGCAAAGCGGCAGATATCCTCAACTACTGTTTCGATCCGGTGTAAAACGATTATATACATGGCATCAGGGACCAATGCGTCGCATTCTGGTGTTTGGGATAGGTGGAGGAGATGTATTCCGTCTGCTTCGTACATTCTACAGTAAAGCCCATATCACAGGCGTAGATATAGATGCAGAGATTCTTCATGTGGCAAAAACATATTTTGATATTGGAAACATTTCCCGAACAACGTATCGTATAGCTGATGCAAAATCATTTGTAAAAAATTCTACATTGAATGGCCGATATGATTGTGTTGTTGTGGATCTCTACATAGGGAATACTGTTCCGGATTTTGTGGGATCCAGACGTTTTTTAGTGAATATCAGCCGTTTGCTTCGCCCAGGTGGAAGTGTGATGTTTAACTATTTTTCATACTCACATCAAAAAGAGGTAAAGCAAGATCTATTGATACTGCTTCGTTCTCTGTTTTCAGAGGTCGATATGCAATCAAACCATAAAAACATCTTTTATTATTGCCGCACATAAAATCAGATTTTTCAGTTTAAAAA
Organism: uncultured Gammaproteobacteria bacterium; assembly: GCA_964430295.1. GTDB lineage: Bacteria > Patescibacteriota > Microgenomatia > UBA10105 > UBA927 > CAYGFH01. The sequence continues at coordinate 7,638 of CAYSEV010000004.1, read as the reverse complement.
ACTCGATTTTGTGGTATGATGATAACCATGTTTAAATTCCTCGGAAAATGGTTAGACAGCAACGAAAAAGAAATCAATAGATTTAGAAAAATTGTTGAGCAGATCAACGCGCAGGAATCGGCAATTAAAAAACTAAAAGATGCCGGATTCGTGAAAAAGACTGCAGAATTCAAGGAACGCATAATTGGCGGACAAACATTGGATGCCGTTCTTCCTGAGGCATTTGCTCTGGTACGTGAAGCTGCATTTCGATCAATTGGTCAACGGCATTATGATGTACAGCTTATTGCTGCTCTCACGCTCCACTTTGGAAATGTTGCTGAGCAAAAAACAGGCGAGGGTAAAACGCTCTCTGCGCTTCCTGCACTCTATCTGAATGCTATTACTGGGCGCGGTGTTCACCTTGTCACTGTCAACGACTATCTGGCACGCCGCGATGCAGGATGGATGGGACCGGTATTCCATCTGCTTGGGATGACCGTGAGCGCTATTATCAGTGATCAGTCATTTATCTATGATCCTGAATATGAAGACGCGTCTGCGGCAGACTGGAGACTGAAGCATCTGCGACCGATTACCCGAAAAGAAGCATATAAAGCTGATGTCACATACGGTATAAACAGTGAATTTGGTTTTGACTATTTGCGCGATAACATGGCCTCCGATTCTTCACAACTTGTTCAACGTGACTATCATTTTGCTGTTGTGGATGAAGTGGATTCCGTCCTTATCGATGAGGCCAGGACTCCTCATATTATTTCCGCTCCAGATATGGAAGCAACTCATGCGTATTATGACTATGCAAATATTGTTAAAAAATTAAACAGCGAAACAGACTATGCAGTAGATGAAAAACTCAGAACCGCACATTTGACTGATCACGGCATTCTGAAAATAGAAAAGCTATTAGGTGTTGGAAATATTTATGAAAAGGATTTTGAGACAGTGCATCATATAGAAGCAGCACTGAAGGCAAGAGCATTATTTCAGCGTGAAAAGGATTACATCGTAAAGGATGGTCAGGTTGTTATCGTAGATGAATTTACAGGACGCTTATTAAACGGACGGAGATTTAGTGAAGGAATTCATCAGGCTATCGAAGCAAAAGAAGGAGTGCCGATCCAACAGGAGAGTAAAACACTTGCTACAGTTTCACTTCAAAATTATTTCCGTATGTACGAAAAGTTGGCAGGTATGACGGGTACTGCTGCAACTGAAGCAGAGGAGTTTCAGAAAATATATAACCTGAGCGTAATCGCTATCCCTACACATAGAACAGTAGCTCGTACGGATTATGGAGATAGTGTCTATAAAACTCCACGGGCAAAATATAGTGCCATTGCGGATGATATCGCCGAGTGTTACAAAAGAGGACAGCCTGTGTTGGTTGGTACAACCTCTATAGATAAAAATGAGATTGTCAGTGAACTCTTGAAACATAAAGGAATCCCGCATCAGGTATTAAATGCAAAAAACCATTTACAGGAAGCATCCATCATCGCCGAGGCGGGTAAAAAAGGTGCAGTGACGGTTGCAACCAACATGGCAGGTCGTGGTGTTGATATTATTTTAGGTGGTTCACGACGAGAAAAATGGGAAGTAGCAGATGAAAAGAAATGGGAAAAAGAAGAAAAGGAATGGCAAAAACGACATGATGAGGTCCTTGCAATCGGAGGACTGCATGTTATAGGTACAGAACGACATGAATCTCGCCGTATAGATAACCAGTTAAGAGGTCGCAGTGGCCGTCAGGGTGATCCGGGTTCTACACGATTCTATGTTTCTCTGGAAGACGATATTATGCGACTGTTTGGCGGAGATCAGGTAGCACGACTTATGACTGCCTTTAATTTGCCGGAAGATGTTCCACTTGAACATCCTATGGTATCCCGTGCCATTGAGCAGGCACAGGTTAAAGTGGAAGGGTTCCACTTTGATTCCAGAAAACATTTGGTTGAGTACGATGATGTGCTAAGCAAACAACGGGAAATTGTATACAGACGACGCAGAAAGATTCTGGAGGGAGAGGCACTTCGAGATAAAATTTTGGAAAGTGTTTCTGCTGAAGTTTCTATGATCGTTTCTGCATACACAACAGAAAATGACACGACGTTCGACAGGCAAAAAATTGTGACGGAATTCTGTTCTATTATCCCTTTTGATGAAAATTCTCAGCATCAGCTTGTGACTCAGCTTGAGCAGATGCATTCATCCTCTGAGATCACAGAATTTTTGCAAAAGTTAGCCACTGATATGTATGAAGGGCGAGAAAAACAAATGACACCTGAAATATCTGCACAAATCGAACGATGGGTGAGTCTGAATGTCATTGATAATTTATGGATGGATCATTTGGATGGTATAGATGATTTGCGTGAAGGAATTGGTCTTCGTGGGTATGGTCAGCGTGATCCACTCGTGGAATACAAAAATGAGGCATTCACAATGTTTGAGAGGCTCATGGCGACAATAGACAGTGAAATTGTGCACCGTGTGTATAAAGTACAGGTACAGACAGACCAACAGGGTGCCATCGCAAACAAAAACGGCGCATCAGCTGAGTTACCAAAAATAGAAACAACTATTACACAAGCTGCAAAAAAAATGAGAACAAATGCAGAGCCAGTGGCAAAAAAACCAACGGTAAATGCACAAAAAGAACTTGGCCGGAATGATCCGTGCTGGTGTGGCAGCGGGAAAAAATTCAAAAAGTGTCATTATCCAAATTTGAGCTGATACGTATGAAAAACATACTCATCACAGGGTGCACAAGAGGCATAGGTCGTGCAACGGCAGAACTGCTTTCACGGTCAGGGTATCGCATATATGGTGTATATCATGCTTCCAATGCTGATGTTATCGCTGATCTGAAAAAAACTGTGCCCGACTGTGTGCTCATACAAGCGGATTTATCAGATAGAAAACAGGTGAGTAGTGTGATTGCACAGCTTAAGAATGTACCGTTATACGGAATTGTAAATAATGCGGGTGTATATATTCCGGAAAATTTTAAATCCTATGATATGGCGATTTGGGATAAGGTCCTCCAACTGCATGTAACAACACCCCTTATGTTGTCTGCGGAGCTGCAAACGAATATAGAAGATGGTGGTTCTATTGTGAATATCGCAAGTATCTATGGGACGGTATTTGGTGGATTTAGTGGTGTTATTTACGCAACAAGTAAAGCCGCTCTTGCTAATCTCACAAAAACACTGTGCAATATCTTTTCATACAAAAAGGTGAGAGTGAACGCGGTGGCACCCGGGATGGTTGAAACTGATCTGTCTGCCACAAACGGGCAAACTGTACTGCAAAATATCGCAAAAAATACTCCACTTGGTAGAATTGGAAAACCATCAGAAATAGCCGAGATCATTGCATTCCTCCTGTCTGAAAAAGCAAGTTATATTAATGGTGCTACCATCATCGCAGATGGTGGATATACGTGCGGTGACTAATCCCATCTTCATGAATAAACAACGCCCTCATATTATTTGCCATATGATGACCACCATCGACGGCAAGATCGCCAGTGGAGACGGTGTAGATATTCTGGATGACTATTTTGACGTATATACAAAAACTGAAGATAACTTGCCCTCACATACCGGGTGGATGTGTGGGCGAGTAACTATGCAGATGTTTGCGAAAAATACAGCTGAGCCCTTAGATGATACATCTGATCGCATTTCTGCGGATCACTTTTTAGCTCCCCATACTGCAACAAAGTTTTTTTTCGGAGTAGATACAAAGGGTCAACTACGATGGAAAAGTAATACTATCCAACTCACAAACGCAAAAGATCCGTTGCACTTGGTTATTATAGTTACGAAATCTACTCCTGCATCATACCTCGCATATTTAAAACAGCTTGGAATTTCGTATATAGTCACTGGACAATCAACAATTGATTTCTCGCTACTGTTTAGCGCTATATATGCCAATTTTGGTGTAGAGACACTCCTTCTTGAAGGTGGAGGTTTATTGAATGGTTCGGTAATGGAAGCAGGATATGTTGATGAGATAAGCATGTTACTCACACCGACTGTATTAAATAAAAGTTCTGCACCGTCACTATTTGAACGCAAACAAACTCCTATCATAAATACAAAGACGTATACAATTCACAGTGTGACTACTGTTGAAAAAAATTGTATATGGATTAGATATCATCGTGCATAATATGTTTTCATACGAACACATTTTCAGTACAAAGAATACGGCATTAATTGTGACAGCTCATCCTGACGACTGTATAGTTTTTTTTGCGGGACTTATCGCAAAATTACGGGAAGATAAAAAAGATGTGTATGTGGTTGTTGTTACAAATGGAGCCCGCGGGAGTAGAGAGAATCAGATTACGGAAGGGCAACTCTCTAAAATTCGCATTCAAGAGGAGTCAGATGCACTTACACTGTTGCATGTTCCTACTGATCATTTTATCTGTTTGAATCATAAAGACGGGGAAGTTGAAAGTGATATGAACCTTATTGGAGAAATCTCCTATGTTATACGTAAATTTAAACCGGATATCGTATGTACGCATGAACCGAGTCGGATGTATACATCTTCCTACAATAATGAGGGATTTTTTGTCCAACATCGTGATCACCGAAAGATTGGAGAGGCTGTTTTGGATGCCGTTTATCCGTTTTCCCGTGATTTATCATTTTTTCCTGACCATGCTAAAGAAGGTGTTACACCGCATACTGTTCTAGACCTGCTCGTAACAGACGAAGATGGCAGCAACTTCCATTTTGATTACACAACATATATAACTGTTAAAAAAGCCGCATTAGAACAACATAAAAGTCAATTTACTCAGGAAATTGTCGAGCTCATATTGAACGATTCCAAAGTGGGGGATACGTATGTCGAAAAATTTAAATATATAAAATTACTGTGGTAATTCATTTAAAGGAGGGAACTTATGAAAACACAACAGCTTTATTTATCTGATTCGTACAAAAAAGAAATGGATGCGGAGGTACTTGATGTAGTTCCCGAACAGGGAAATCGCTATAGATTGCACCTGTCTCAAACTGTGTTTTATCCGATGGGTGGTGGGCAGTCAACGGATCAGGGAACTCTAACTTCAGACTCCTGGAACGGGAGTGTGTATCAGGTGATGATGAAAGATGGGGAAATTTGGCATTACGTGGATTCAGCGGCACCACCGACCATAGGACTCATACTTCATGGAACTATCAATTGGGATCGCAGATTTCTCAATATGCGGCTTCATTCAGGCGGCCATATAGTAGATTTTGCAATGTTCCTCCTTGGGTATTCACCAAGCACTCTTTCTCCTCTGAAAGGAGATCATGGGAAAAAGCCATACATTGTATACTCAGGTGTATTGGGTAAAGATATTGCAAGAGAGTTGGAAGAAAAATCGAACGAACTTATTGCAAAAAACCTTACGCTTTCGACTGCCATTGTTCCACTTGAAGAATTGTCCAAGGATGCGATTTATCTGCAACCAAATCTTCCGACAAATAAGCCACTGCGAAAACTGACTCTTGAAGGTGTGGGTTCAGTTGCCGATGGTGGGACACAGGTGTCACGTACATCTGAAGTCGGTCATATTTCTATCGTATCTGTTATAGAAAAAGATGGGATGACGACCGTCTCATATCAGATTTCATGAAAAAATTTGGTTTTTTGTTTATTTTCGTATTTGTAGTGATATGTATTCCGTCTGTTGTATTTGCGCAGTCAGGTCAACCAAAAGAACAACCATATTATAAAGCTGAAGTACTAGAGATCAAAGAATCCGGTGAAAAAAAAGAGTTTGGGCTTTCTAATCCGTACCAAAAAGTAGTGGTAAAAATACTTGATGGTGATATCGCCGGAAAGTCTCTCACTATAGAACATGGTGTGGGATATAGTTTGGATAAAAATCAGCTTGTGAATAAAGGACAGCTAGTTGTTGTAACACTTGGAATCGGAAGCGAAGGAAACTCTACCTATCAGATTGTTGACGCCTATCGGTTGGATCAGATTGGCAGCATCATACTTATATTTTTTGCTGCAATTTTGGTTTTAAGCGGTTGGCGGGGCTTTGGTGCAATTATCGGTATGTTATGTAGTTTAGGCGTCATTATCGTGTACATTGTTCCTCAAATTATTGCAGGACGTGACCCGCTCCTTATCAGTATTTCAGGTGGTGTTGGTATCATGATAGTGACAATGTATTTGGCACACGGCTTTTCACGAAAGACAACCATATCGATCGTTGCCACATTTATCTCTTTATGTATAACTGGAATTCTTACTGTGATATCTGTGAAACTAGCTCATTTAACCGGATTGGGTACAGAAGATGCGTATGCATTAAAGTTAGGTGCCACACAATCGATTAACCCAAAAGGGCTTCTCTTGGGAGGAATTATTATCGGTACGCTCGGTGTTCTAGATGATGTAACAACAGGTCTTACAGCATCTGTCTCTGAACTTGTGAAAGCAAATCCTGCGTTATCGTTCTCATCTCTTCTTCGCTCTGGTTTAGAAGTGGGTAAAGAACATATTGTTTCGTTAGTAAACACCCTGGTGTTGGCGTATGCAGGCGCTGCACTCCCAGTTTTTATTATACTTGTGCTGAACCCTACTCATGTTCCTCTGTGGGTAGTTCTCAATAGCGAGATCATTATGGAGGAAGTTGTTCGAACACTTTCTGGAAGTATAGGGCTCGTTGCGGCAGTGCCCATAACGGCATTTTTGGCTTCTAAATTTCACAATCATTTTTCTGTATAATACCCGTATGAATAAAACTATTTGTGTGTTTTGCTCCGCTAGTACCGTTGCTCAAGTCTATAATGATGCTGCTACAGAATTAGGTAAACGTATGGTGGAGCATGGGTTTGATTTGGTATGGGGAGGATCGAATACCGGCATTATGAAAGTCGTTGCTGATTCAGTTCAGTCCTCCGGTGGAAAACTGATTGGCATATCTGTTACCTATTTTCATGCCGTTGCCAGAAGCAATGCAGATGAAATGGTTGTAACAAACAGTCTATCAGAGAGGAAAAACATGCTTCTGAATCGTGCAGATGCCATAATTCTTTTAGTAGGTGGCCTTGGATCACTCGATGAAATTGCGGAAATTGTAGAGCTAAAAAAACAGGGAGTACATAAAAAACCTGTGGTTATTATTAATACAAATGGTTTTTATGATAATTTCTATGCACAATTGCAAAAAATGCATGATGAGGGTTTTATTAACTCGCCTATCGATGATTTAATTCATATAGTCACTATGCCAAAAGACGCAGTTGAATATATATCAAAAAACATATGACACAGACGAATATCAGATCATTGATAGAGCAATATATGGGAAAAGCTGTGCTCATGCAAGTCGCAACAGCATATGAAAACAAACCATGGGTATGTAGTGTGTATTTTGCATATGACGAACAGTTGTCTTTATACTGGATTTCCAGCAAAACAAGACGACATTCAAAAGAGATCACACATAATCCGTATGTGTCTGGGGCGATAGTATTACCACACACACCCGGAGATGATGTGGAAGGTATCCAATTTGAAGGAACTGCAAAAGAATTAATCGATCCCGTTGAAGCGGCTGTCGGTATGAAACACTACGCAACACGGTTTTCTATGCCGGATGAT